>JANQLI010000164.1 GCA_028280675.1 Alphaproteobacteria bacterium | reverse complement strand
TCAAGAGGAATCGCTACATTTTCAAGGGCTGTCATTGTGGGCACAAGATGAAAAGACTGAAACACAATCCCCACATGATCACGGCGAAAAAGCGCAAGCGCATCTTCGTCCATATCGCTGAGAACATGATCGGCCACTTTAATAAGGCCAGAACTCGGGGTTTCAAGCCCAGCCAAGACCATGAGAAGGGTGGATTTTCCGGACCCTGAGGGCCCCACCATACCAACCGCTTCGCCTTGGTTTATAGACAGATCGATCCCGCGTAAAATATTCACAGGCCCAGCCTCGCTCTGCAAGGTCAGGTGCACATCGCTTAACTTGATAAGAGGATTGTCGGACATCATATGGCTTTAATCAGGTGGCATTAAGTGAAGCTTAATACGAAAATGGTGAGTGATTGGATTGACCCGCGTATAATCAGGATCATTGGCCTGACAGCGACACGATTTTGCCTTATCTAGGATGTAGATAGGCAATGATAAGGAACGCAATGCAGCACACACACACAGTCAAAGGCAGAACACTTCGTTTTCTCGCCACAGCCGTGATGGCATTACCCCTCGCGCTCATGGCCCCAAAGGCTTTCAGCGAGGAAGGTTTGCGCCACGATCCCCTCGTTTTAGTCATGCTGGGTGATAGTATTACCGCAGGCAAAGGGCTTCCAGAGGACGAAGTATTGCCCGTCAAACTTCAAGAATGGCTTGTAGACAAAGGACACGCCATTGAGATTCGCAATGCAGGTATATCCGGCGACACTACGGCTGGTGGCCGTGAACGGGTCGATTGGTCCGTGGATGCCGATGCCGATGCGGTGATGGTGGCGCTCGGCGGGAATGATCTGCTGCGTGCGATACAACCATCTGAAACGGATAAAAACCTTGAGTCCATTGTCCAACAACTGAAAGCAAAAAATGTCCATGTTATCCTCGCCGGTATGATCGCCCTTCCGAATTACGGGCCCGAATATGGCGAAGAGTTCAATGCCATTTATCCACGCCTAGCGGACATGTATGACATCACGCTTTATCCATTTTTCTTAGAAGGCGTTGCGATGGACCCCACTCTGAATCAACCAGACGGCATCCATCCAAATGAAGCAGGGGTCGCCGAACTCGTCAGCCGCATTGGCCCATTCCTTGCCAAGACACTTTTTGAGAGCCCTAACGACATCGCGGTGAATGAGGACTAATATCAACGCACATAACACTTGTGCAGGTAAAACTATATGCCCCGGCTTTTTGTTGGCATCGCCATCCCCGACAACATTGCAGAAACATTGCTGCGGCTTCAAAGCGGGGTGCGCGGGGCGCGCTGGCGCCCAAAAGAAAATTTCCATATCACGCTTAGATTCATTGGTGATGTGCAAGATATTCTCGTCACCGATATTGATCATGCACTATCAGACATTGAACATGCAGCATGCGACATCCGGCTCAAGAGCACAGGTGAATTTGGACATAAAAAGCCACGCGCTATTTGGACGGGGGTGGAAGACGAAGGAACCCTAAGCCGCCTCGCACGCAAAACCGACACAGCCTTGCAGCGTATTGGATTCGAGCCGGAAGGGCGCAAATATGTCCCACATGTCACGCTTGCTTATTTAAAGCATACACGGACGGATCACGTGCAAACCTATCTTCAAAGCACAGCACATTTCCAATCCGATGCCTTTCATATTGATCACTTTGTGCTTTACGAAAGTCACCTCGGCAACCATGCGAGCCATTATGTGACGCGGGCAGAATATCCGCTCATGCCGCAGCCATGGGTGGAAGAGAGATGAGTCCATTTCATAACATCGTGATTTTGACGGGGGCAGGGGTGTCCGCCGAGTCAGGTGTCAGCACGTTTCGTGATCAAGACGGTGTCTGGGCAAAGTATGATCTGAATGACGTCGCAACCCCAGAAGCGTTTCAACGTAATCCCAAACGGGTGCATGACTTTTATAATCAACGCCGCGCAAATCTCTCCTCAGTCCACCCAAACAAAGCTCATAAAGCTATCGCGCGCTTGGAGACAGAACACTCCGGCAATGTGGTTCTGGTGACACAAAATGTCGATAATCTCCATGAACGCGCTGGGAGCACGAATATGCTGCATATGCATGGCGAGTTGATGAAAGTGCGCTGCGACGCCTGCGGGCAGGCATTAGAGTGGGGAATTGATCTGGCCACAGACATTGCGTGTCCGCTTTGTGAAAATATGGGATTCCTCCGGCCTCACATCGTATGGTTTGGCGAGATGCCATTCTATATGGATCAAATCTATCGGCATTTAGCAGAAGCCGATCTCTTCCTCTCCATCGGCACAAGCGGCACGGTGTATCCCGCAGCGGGATTTGTCGCCGAAGCGCGGGCCGCAGGCGCACACACGGTAGAGCTGAATCTCGAACCCTCAGAAGGAGAATCCTATTTTGCAGAAAAGATCTATGGCGCGGCCGGAACAATCGTGCCCACTTATGTCGAAACCCTTCTCAAGGCTTAAGATCTGCGTATAATTATCTCATATGAAATGCGGCACTCTTGAAATGAGGATCAACCTATGGCGAATATAATCAGTGATGAACGCCGGCAAAATGCACTCGGCCATCTCCGTGGCTGGATGGATGACGTTCCGAATAAAGCCATCGTAAAAACGTTTCAGTTTTCTGACTTCAAAGCGGCCTTCGCCTGGATGACGCAAGTTGCCCTACGGGCCGAGCAAATGAACCATCACCCCGAATGGTCAAATGTGTACAACAAAGTCACGGTCAAACTGACCACCCATGACGCAGGAGGCGTCACATCTCTCGATCTTGAGCTTGCGGATTATATGGAAGAAGCCTTTGCGACATAAGGCCATGACGATGATCGTCTTGGTCTCGCCATAATTGAAAGGTGAACTGACGGTATGCAAAGACGCACGGAAAGCTTAAATGAGCGCGCCCTTGAGAGCGACGAGCATCACCTGCCCGCCGTGATCATGGCCCATGAACGCATTGTCGGCGAACGGTTTTGGCCGAAAGTCCGCCGTCTCGCAGGGCATATCCCGTTTATGGATGATTTGGTAGCAGCCTATTACTGCGCGATGGACAGCCGGACACCGGCACGTGTGCGGGGCGTGCTTCTTGCGGCGCTGGTTTATTTCATCCTCCCGACCGACGCGATTCCTGATTTTATCGCTGGCCTTGGATTTACCGATGACGCCACCGTCATCGCAACAGCTCTTGGCATCGTCAGCGGACATATTAAGAAACGCCACAAAGATAAGGCGCGGGCTTTTCTGCGCAAGCCGCCTGAACATTATGACGACGAAGACTGAGGTGAGAAGATTCATGCGCGCAGTTCTTGCCCTTGCGATTTTGCTCGCCCTTCCATCGTTAGCTGTCGCAGAATCTCTTTCGGATTGCAGCTATAATGGCATATCGCTGCATGGCAAAGTGCAGGAAGTATCCTCCTTCCCTGACATCAAAGTGCAAATCGTGGACAGTTTTCCGGATCTTAAAGTGCAAACTGTCAGCAGCTTTCCGAACGATTGCGGGCAGTGGCAAATGGTTGATAGCTTCCCCGATTTCACAGTGCAGGTCGTGGAGAGCTTTCCAGACATTAAAATCCAATATGTCAGTTCATTTCCTGGCGTGAATTAATTCATTTGACCCATACACCGCTGTCGCAACTTGTGTAGCCCAAGCACTGATAGGCGGCATCGACAAGATTTTGACCACGCTGATTAACGAGATTGCCATGCCCCATAAAATTCATGGTGTAGCCAAAACTCATATTTTCTTTCGGATCGGCAAACCCTAAATATCCACCCATTCCCGCATGACCGAATGCCGCATCACTCATGATGAGGCTATCCGTATGCGGAACACGCGAGACACGCCTGTTATCCATGCTCTTCACAAATCCAAGCGCAAAGCGCGTCGGAATCATTAAGGTGGCGTCAAGGTGGGTTGCCATAGAGACGCGCCCCATACGATCAAGCGTTTGTGCATTCACCACATCAACACCGTTAACCGCGCCGCCATTCGCCAAAGGCGCATACAGTCCGGCAAGGCCTCGGGCATTGGTCACGCCCCCTGCGGCCCCAATTTCAGCCGCGCGGTAGTCCCGCTTGCGCGCTGAGGCCCCGCCATTATTGAACGAAAAAAGATGCGGGAGGGATTCCTTGTCATGCAAAGCCGTTTCCAGAAACAAGCTGAGCGGGCCCTTCGCATTCGGACGGTTGGGAATGACGTGCACAAGCCGCGGTTCAAGCTCTTCTGGAAATCCGATCCAAAAATCAAGGCCTAAGGGCTGCGCAATGTCATCTTGAAAAAAAGCGCCGAGACTTTTCCCCGAAACGCGCCGCACAATCTCACCGATGATCCAGCCATAGGTCGTACCGTGATAGGCAAGACGCGTTCCCGGCTCCCACCACACATCCTGACGGGCAATGAGGTCAACCATATAGTCCCAATCAT
>JANQLI010000201.1 GCA_028280675.1 Alphaproteobacteria bacterium | reverse complement strand
GTTCAACAGCTTCTCATAAATTTGCGTTTCCTCGCTGACGCGTAAGCAATACGGCACTTTCACAACGCAAATACGGTCGAGGAAAGCTTCGTTATTTTTGTTGTTTTTAAAGAGCTGCCATTCCGCTTCGTTGGAGTGGGCCAGCACCAACCCTTGGAAAGGGAGGGGCCCAAGCGATTCCGTGCCGACATAATTGCCTTCTTGGGTCGCTGTGAGCAGCGGATGCAGCACTTTGATGGGCGCTTTGAACATCTCGACAAACTCAAGCAGACCTTGGTTAGCGAGGCAGAGGCCGCCAGAGTACGAATAGACATCCGGATCGTCTTGGCTGAAATGTTCGAGCTTCCGGATATCCACTTTGCCGACCAGAGCCGAGATGTCTTGGTTGTTTTCGTCCCCAGGCTCGGTTTTGCAAATGGCGATTTGGCGCAGTTTGTTCGGGTAGAGACGCACCACATCGAATTTAGAGATGTCGCCGTTAAATTCATCGAGGCGCTTCATGGCCCATGGCGACATAATACCGGTAAGGCGGCGGCGTTCGATGCCGTATTTTTCTTCCAACAGGTCATGCATGTCAGGCGATTTGAACAGGCCCAGAGGCGATTCATACACAGGGCTGATTTCATCACCGGCTTTCAAGACATAAATGGGATGCACTTCCATCAACTCTTTGAGGCGTTCGGCGAGGGAGGATTTGCCGCCCCCCACAGGGCCGAGAAGATAAAGAATCTGACGGCGCTCTTCGAGACCTTGCGCTGCATAAGTAAAATAACCAACGATGCGCTCGATGGTGTCTTCCATGCCGTAGAAGTTTGAAAAAGCAGGATAGCGTTTAATGGTCCGGTTAAAGAAGATGCGCGAGAGACGCGGGTCTTTGCTGGTGTCCACCATTTCCGGTTCGCCGATGGCGGCAATCATGCGTTCAGCGCTGGTGGCGTACATCATGGGATTGTCGCGGCAAGCCAGCAGATAATCCCTCAGTGACATTGTTTCGTGTTGTTCACGAACATAGCTTTTCGTGAAAGCATCAAAGACATCCAATTCAACCGACTCATGCGCGTTCATTTTTTTCGCCTCTTACGCTAACGCTTGATAATGCAAGCCTTGAAACCTGATAATTAAAATAGGTGATAAATCAATAATACTCCCTTAAACTCTCATCAAAATCGTCCGTACAAATAATATTTTTTTGTTTTGGTTTTTTATCTCTTTCTTAAACGTTCGCATCTGCTTCATGCGCGCATACAGCGGCATCCGTTGCGGCGCAGCAGCGAAGCGCCCCATCATCGTGCATGGAAAAGGGTTTAATTTATAAGCTGCTGTAAACGTTAGTAATTTCGCATTCAATTCAGGCAAGAATAGGGCCTTGCGATGTTTTTCTTGCGCAAAGGGTGCAAAAGTTTTCCCGTCATCGAATTGTTGCATTGCAATACGCGATGCCACGCCGCATTCAAAATGGTTTAAGCCTCTGATTCGTTGAGTCTAACAGAAATTCGCAAGCGTTTAAGTTGTTTGTGATGCATGACACCAAAGAAACATGCACTGCGTGGCGCGTTTGTCACATGCACATTGCTATAGTGTGATCGCCTGCACAGCATGTCGGAAAAGTTTACACAAAAGGTCTATGGTGCTGACGCATTTTTGTGTGCAATGTTTTGAAAACATTTCTTTTGTGACTCGATTCATAAAGAGGCCTTAATCCTCGCATCACCACGCCATATTTGATGCGTATCCAAAGCCGCGAAAGATAACTGCACCCCCCCATCCCCCTTCAGTGGTTATCAGGTCTTATGGAGAGTCACATGGCAGAGACACCTAACCCCTTTTATAAACATATGTTTTCAATGAAGATGCGGCTTTTAGCCTGCGTTGTTGTTGGTGGCGTGACACCCTCATCTCTTGCGTCGGCCACCGTTGCAGACAGCGATCATGCGGTGACGCCGACCATTGAGATTGACCGTCCGGTGATTTTGGATGGCGATATGTCGCCCATTTTTGTGATGATCCGATTGGAGGCGACAGAATTAAGCACGGCTGCCGAAACTGAACGTCCGCCATTGAATTTGTCGCTGGTCCTCGACCGGTCTGGGTCGATGGATGACAAAGGGAAAATGGATTACCTGAAACAGGCGGCGAAAATGGCGGTGGACCGCCTGAATACGAAAGACCATCTGGCCATTGTGGAGTATGACGATGACATTACCGTGATGTGGCCGTCTCAACCGGTGGACTCCACGTTTCCGATTAAGCGTTTGATTGATGAACTGAGCCCGCGCGGCTCGACCAATTTGGTCGGCGGCATGATGCGCGGTGCCGATGAAGTGCTGGACCGCATGAAAAAGATGGAGGATGCAGACGCGCTCAACCGTGTGTTGTTGCTGTCCGATGGCTTGGCCAATGAAGGGGTCACCGAACCCTCGCAAATTCGCCGTCTGGTGCGGTCCGCCAAAAATGACGGTGTGCGCATCTCCACCATGGGCTTAGGCCGGGATTATGATGAAGATCTGATGCAGGACATCGCCGAAAATGCCGGCGGCGCCTATTATTATATTGAGCATCCTAATCAAATGGCGCGGATTTTCGAGCAAGAGCTGAAAACCTTGTTCACCACGGTGGCGAAAGATGTCGATTTTTCCTTCAAAGCGACAGACGCAGTGGAAAATGTGCAGGTGTTGAGCTTTGGCGCGGCGGATAATCCCGATGACACCACTTTTGATATGGATAATTTTTACTCCGGTGAAAAACGCACACTTTTATTGCGGCTTGAGCCAAGCGCTGCGTTTTACCGCAAAGGCGTTGACACCATTGATCTTAGCGATGTGCGTTTCACCTATCAAAACGTCCTCACCCAAGAGACAATGCGGTTTGACGCCGGTATTTCCGTGACCGTCACCGATGACGAAAACGCTGTGATCAAGGCGAGCAATCATGATGTGCGCGTGGAAGCCAATTTGTTCGAAAGCGAACGCAAGCACAAAGAAGCCATCAAGCAATATGAAGCTGGCAATTACGACGTCGCCGAACAGCAAATGGCGGATTTGGAAGAAGAGTTGCGCACCCAAAACGCCACGCTGAATGACGCACGGCTTGCCAATAAGATGGAAGCTTTGCGGGTTGAAAAAGAGCAAATGGGTGCCGCGCAAGCCAGCGCCGAAGATCGCTCGGCCTACCTGAAAAGCACCAAACAACGGCTTTATAAGGCGCAAAGCGGCAAGCGGAATCTTTATCTGATGCAAGTGGGCGATAAAGGTTACGAGGTCGAGCAATTGCAGACCGCGCTCAAGAATGAAGGCTATTACAATGGCCCGATTGACGGTGTGTTTTCAGACGATGTGAAAAAAGCGGTGGAAGCCGTGCAAGCCGCCCATGCCCTGACCGTGGATGGTGTTGCAGGCCCGTCTACCATGCAGGAGCTTGGTCTTTATTAAAAGTGATAGGCGGTATGCGGAACTTTTGTTTGGCATGCCGCTCAAATCAGTTACACTCAAGTGTATCTGGAGGTGATAATGAGTGAGGTGCGCTATTCCATTCACGCTGCGGTGCCGCAGGATGCCAAAGCCATTGCTGATGTGCACGTTGCTGCATGGCAGGATACCTATGCCGGGATTCTTCCGACGCGTTACCTCACACGGATGTCCGCGCGTCATTATACCGGGCAATGGCACCATCGCCTTTGCCGGACCAGCAGCCCAGGGAAAACCAGCCAAGCGGTCCTCGTGGCCAAGGATGAAGATGGCCGCGTGTTAGGGTATGGCAGTTCAGGTCCGTGCCGGGACGATTATTTTGGCGGGCCAGGGCAATTGGGCGCTGCGGAAGTGCATACGCTTTATGTCCACCCGGACTATATCGATCAAGGGATCGGCCGGGCGCTGTTGACGCATGTGTTCCGTTATCTTGTTGAAGCCAAGTGCGATCGCGCCATTCTCTGGGCGCTTGCCGATAATCCCAACCACTTCTTTTATCGCGCCATGGGCGGCACATTGCAGGCGGAACGCAATTCCCATTATTGGGGGCGCTCGCTCTGGGAGGTCGGATATGTCTGGCCGAATCTCAGCATGTGGGTTGCGGCGGCGCAATCCGTTCGCTCCACGTCCGAATAAGGTAATCGCTGCGAGTGCGACAGGCCATGTTGGGTTTTCTCCCAATACCACGGCTTGCTGTCCATTTGCGCAAAGCCTTTCAGGGCGCCAAGGGTGATCAGGCTCCAATAGGCCGGCGCCGTGAACAGTGCAGGCCACAGTCGCGTGACCCGCGCGCGTTTCAGTCCGGCCCACCCCGACGCCAAAGCCACCCCATACCCGCACACAAACATGATGCTGTTGGCGATTTGCAGAACAGGCGGATATGTCATGTCGGGAACCAAGAGCATTGTCGCCGCCACGCCGAGGCTGGCGATAAGAAAGACAAGCGGCGCAAGGGCCGTGAAAAGAGCGCCGCCAATCACAAGATGCAGCGACAGAAATCCCCAAAGGCCCAGACGCTGGGCGAGCGCGCCGGGGTGGCGCATATGGGTAAGCCAGGTTTGCAAGAATCCTTTTTGCCAGCGCGAGCGTTGCCGCAGCCAGTTGCCAAGGCGGCAGTTCGCTTCTTCATAAGTGGTTGATGGCAAGAGTCCACATCTATAGCCAAATGCGGCGATGCGCATGCCTAAATCTGCATCTTCCGTGACATTAAAGGCGTCCCACGCGCCAATATCCTGCAGGGCTTTGGTGCGAAAGTGATTGCTTGTCCCGCCGAGCGGGATCGGCAAACCGAAGCGATAGAGCCCCGGCAGCACAAGGCGAAACCAGGTGGAATATTCGAGTGTGAATTGCCGCGTCAGCCAATTGTCATCGGGATTGTAATAATTCAGCCGCGCTTGCAAACAAATCAGATCGTCAGGGGCGGCGGCAAAGATCTTCGCGGCCCGTTTCAATTGATCTGGCTCCGGACGGTCTTCGGCGTCATAGATGACAATATAGTCGCCGCGCGCGGCGCTTAACGCATAATTACAGGCTTTCGGCTTTGTTTTTGGATCGCTGAACGGCACAACCACCACATCATATTCGGGCCCGAGGGCGAGTGATTGCACTTTTGTCCGGGTGGCAAAATCATCGGCTTCCAGGATCAGTTTAATATCGAGTTTCGCGCGCGGATAGTTCAGGGCGTTTAAAGAAGCGATCAGCGCGTCGATGACATTGGCTTCGTCATAAAGCGGAATCAAAATCGTGTACGGAGGGGTGCAGCGCAGCGGCGTATTGTCATGGCTGGATGTGTGTTCCGGGATCGTCAGCAAAACGGCGCGCAAGGTGATCAATGCCGCGCAATAGAGTAAGGCGGCGCTGTTGAGGATAATGAGAGCGCCAACGGCGTCCCAAACAAAACCCACCATGATGAAGAACACCATGCCGCAAAGCCATCGTTTTTGTTGTGCAGGGAGTCCGGTTGCCGCAGAGCAGTCTGGGAAGCGTCGGCGCAAGCCATGAATGGCGTCATTCAAACGCCTGTCCGTGTCATCGCAGTGATGGGCGGGCGTGGGTGTCGCGGGACTCCGTCGCTGCTCTTCGCGCTCCACCAGACTCATCGCCCCGCCCCATGTTCTCTACACCCATGGGTTCACTAAAGCATACTTATAGTTGTGATTCTAGGCTGTTCAGGGGGATATTGCGCGCTTTATGCCAGGTCTGAGGGAAACACCACGTCTTCCAACTGACCGCCGCGCGCATCAATCTCCGTCCAGGACGCAGCGTCAAAATGCAAAATCGCCAAAGCGCCGGTGGGGAAATTACTTTGCAATTTTGCGAACACCTCTCCGCTTTGGCTTTTGGCGAGTTGAGAAGCGAGTTCGTGAAACCCAGGATTATGTCCCACGGCAAGCAGCGTTTCCACATCATCCTCAGTGGTCCAAATTTCCGACAAGATGCGATCGGGGTCGGCCAGGTAAAGCGCGCGCGAGTTGGTGACCGGTGGATCATCGCGCCCAGCAAAGAAAGGGAGCAAGCGGTCCACCGTTTCTGTGGTGCGTTGAGAGGAAGAGGTCAAGATCGCGTCCGGTGAGATGTTGCGGTCTTGCAAGTAAGTGCCGATCAAATGCGTGCGCTTGATTCCTTTTTGACTAAGGGCGCGGTCATGATCCCCGCCGCGCAGAGAGACGGTCTCTGCTTTTGCGTGACGCATGAGAATGAGTGTCTTCATTAATCGGCGCGCCGGTCGGTGAGGGTCATGTGCCTTGCGCGCGCGGCCCGTTCAATCGCACCAGCATAGAGCCGTTCGATGCTCAGCGTATCGCGCAACATTTCAAGAAGACGCAATTCTTCCTGCCCGACATTCTCATCCGATGCCGCCACATCCACAGCAATTGCATAAGCGGTTTCTTTCAGTTGTGGGGGGATGGCTTCTTTGACCAAGCCAAGAACGGCGTCTAATCCTCCGTCCTCGGACAATATCGCGGCGCATTCTTGCGCGGTGGTGATCAAACGATCTTTGTTGAAATCTTGGAAAATCGGGAACGTGTTGACGATCTCGCCAATCATATGCAGCTCGGCATCGTTCATGCTGCCATCGGCGGCGGACACCACAACCATGGTGTAAATGAGGGCGGAGTGATGGCTAATGGTTTGTGACATAATGTGTTTTGTCTCTCTGCTCAGGTCGATACGTGGTCTCTTTATACATTAGGGATTGCAGGACGCAACGGCAAGGTGGCGGGTGTGACAATTTATCGGCGCATCATTCTGTGGTTTTTAACTGCCTGGCTTTAAAAAATCTTGTGTCAGGGCGATGGCGTCGGCCAGGCCACAGCGGTCAATGGTCACGCCTGTTGGTAAGGCCGAGAGCAGGCGGCTTGGCGTGCGCGAATCCAGCATGACAAAAACACCGCGGTCGCTCGACCGGCGCACCAGACGGCCAAAAGCCTGTTTCAGGCGCAGCCGAGTGATCATATCATCATAATGACGTCCGCCGAAATGGTCGCGGCGCGCTTTGTGCAAAATATTGGGACGCGGCCATGGCACGCGATCAAAGACGATGAGACGCAGACTTTGCCCTGGCACATCCACGCCATCGCGCACCGCATCTGTGCCTAAGAGACAGGCATGCAGATCGGAGCGGAAAATATCGACCAGCGTGCCCGTATCCATGGCGTCCATATGTTGCGCATAAAGCGGAAGGCCTGCGTCATCCATATCGGCGGCAATGCGCTCATACACATTGCGCAAGCGGGCAATCGCGGTGAAGATGCCAAGCGCGCCGCCGCCCGATGCGCGAAAGAGTTCGCGGTAAGCCGATGCGACCGCTTGTCCATTGTCGCGCGGCACATCTGTGACAACAATGACGCGGGTTTGCGCGGCGTAATCAAAAGGCGACTCAAAGCTGCGGCGCAGGGGTGGTACGGGCATGTGCGCCGCGCCGGTGCGCATTTCGGCATTCTCCCATGTGGCGGCATCTGCTGTGTCATCGTCCATCGCGTGCATCGTATCCATGTCGGCGTCATCGCGCAATGTGGCCGACGTAATCACCACGCCATGCGCAGGCTCTAAGACCGCGCGGGCAAAGGGCAGGGTGGGGTCGATCCAATGGCGGTGCATGCCGACATCGAACAAGCGCCCAAAGGCGCGCTCGACACGCAGCCAATCGACAAAGCCGTCTTGCGGGCCTGTTTGCAGATCGCGCAACATGTTTTGCCACGCAGGCAGCATCAGAATGGCGCGGCGTTCCAGGCCGCGCGCCATGGCTTCGATGCGGGCGCGGGTGCTGCTTTCCAGAGTCTTCGCCTCTTCATCCAATTGTCGCCGCAACAAACGCGCAAGCGTTTTCAACGGCTGCGCAATATCGCCAAGAGCCGCATCGAGATTTTGCGCCGCTTCTAACATTTCCGGCAATGGCGGCCAGGGGGATGCTTCTTGATCGTAAGATGTGCGGCTGTCTTGGCCGTCGCGGGCCGTCACGTGTTGATGCACAAGCGCAAGAAATGTTTCAGTGGGCCCATCGGGATGGCCGTCCGAAAGGCGTGTTGTCCATCCGCTTGCGGGCAAATACCGTGCGGCTTTAAGCGCCGCCATCAATGCGTCATCCCCTTCGGCTGTCTCGTCGAGCACATCTTCCAAGCGTTCGCGCAACCCCCGTCCCCGTTGACGGCGCTCTTCAGGGCCGCGCAGCCAGCGTCTGAGTTCTGCGCATTCGAGACCCGAGAGATGCGACGAGAAAGCGCTGTCGGCGGCGTCAAATAAATGATGCCCCTCGTCAAAAATATAACGGGTCGGCCCGAGAGGCGCTATGCCGTCATCCTCTTTTGTCGGACGATCACTTGTGCTGTGCGCATGATCGTCCCGCACATAATCCGTGGCCGCTTGCATCATCACCAGCGCATGATTGGCGACCACAATGTCGGCGCGTCGCGCGCGGCGCACCGCTTTTTCAATGAAGCATTTGCGGTAATGGGTGCACGCCGCATAAATGCATTCGCCGCGCCGGTCCGTCAGACCCAGACTCATCAATCCCGTTCCACTAACCACCTGTCCAAGCGAGCGCCGTGGGAACAATGCGCTGAGCCAGGCGGGAAAATCCCCGCCCACCATATCGCCATCGCGGGTCGCCCCAATCCACCGCGCCACCAATCCCATCTCAATCGGATCGCGCCGGTTCACCGCTGCTTGAAAATTCAGGAGACAGACATAATTTTCGCGCCCTTTTCGGAGGAGGGCTTTTTTCGCCTTGGTGGGGGGGTTGGGATACAGCCGGTCGAGTTCCTGATCGATTTGCCGTTGCAAGTTTTTGGTATAGGTGGAGATCCAAGTGCCGGGACCGTTCTTGTCCGCCCAGACACTGGCGGGCGCGATATAGCCAAGCGTTTTGCCAATCCCTGTGCCCGCTTCCGCCAAAACCATATGGGGCTGCCCGTCGCGGACAGCAGGCGCAAAGGCGTCTGCGGCTAAGGCTGCATAATCGCTTTGCGCGGGGCGCGCTTCCGCAGGACGATGGCTGTCCGATGCGGCAAGAAGAGCGCTTAAGCGTGTGCGGCTTTCCTCCGCCGTGATCGTTGCGCTGTCTGACTGCCCTTGCGGGGCGAACTCTTCCCACTCATTCAAACTGTGCCACACATCAAAACCTAACGAGGCTGTTTTGCGTGTGCTCTCGCCCAACGCCTCCAGCACGGCTCCGGCCCATGCCCATCCGGCGCGGCCCATGGATGTGGCAAGGGCAATCTCGCGGGCCGGGTCTTTGAGGCCGCCATGTTCAAGCTCTGTGATGAGCGTTTGCGCCGCTTCGAGAATGATCAGCGCCTCATCGTCTAATGTCACGGGCCGTGTGAGGGTGAGGGCTTCGGCGAGACCGCGTGGCGTGGGCAGACAAAACTGCGCCGGGCGCACAAAAGCAAACAGCTCCAGCACATCGAACAAGGTGCTGCGCCGCTGTGGTGTGTTCGCGCCCAATCGCCGCGCGGTAAACGCAGCGTGGCAAACCAAAAGGGGCGCATCTTTTAACAGTGCGCCTGCGTCTTTTTTGCTGATCTCTTGTATTTCCCCGTCCGGCGTCAGCACCGCCCCATGCGCTGCGCCAACGGCGAGGACACTGACGTCGGCGCTCAGGTCCACCGGCGTCACATCATGGAATTGTAGATCAGGAGAATCATCGGACATCGGCGCAGTATAGGGGGCGTTTGGTCAAATTACATGTCCCTTAGCCCTATAAGAGGGCTTTGCGTAACCATTTCCTTTGTCCTTCGAGACAGGCCACCAAAAAACTTGGCGGCCTTCCTCAGGATGAAGGAAATGGTTTGAATAAGGCCTTCATCTTGAGGAGCGAGCTTTGCTCGCGTCTCGAAAGGTCGAAGGCCGACTTGTGAATGTTCGCCCCCCTTGCCATGACCCCCACTTCCAGTTATGCACTCGCAATCTATGATGTGAGCCCGAATTGGAATGAGTCCCATGACCACGATTGACCGCGAGAGTGCGATGGAAAGTAAAGCCTGGCCGTTTGAGCAGGCGCGCAAGCTGTTGGATCATGTGGCGAAAAAACCGGACAGCGAGCCGGTGATTTTTGAGACCGGCTATGGCCCGTCAGGCCTGCCGCATATCGGCACTTTTGGCGAGGTGGCCCGCACCACCATGGTGCGCCAAGCGTTTCACATCTTGTCCGACCGGCCGACGCGGCTGATCGCTTTTTCCGATGACATGGACGGGTTTCGTAAAGTGCCGGGCAATTTGCCCAACCAAGAGATGCTCAGCAAACATCTCAACCAACCGCTCACCAAAGTGCCTGATCCGTTCGGCACCCATGACAGTTTCGGCGCCCATAACAATGCGCGGCTCTGCGCGTTTCTGGATCAGTTCGGCTTTGACTATGAATTCCTCAGCGCGACGGATTGTTACACGTCGGGGCGTTTTGATGCGACACTGCTCAAAGTGCTGCAGCATTATGACAGCGTGCTGAACATTGTCCTCCCCACATTGGGCGAAGAGCGCCGCGCGACTTATTCGCCGTTCTTGCCGGTTTGCGCCGAGACCGGTGATGTGTTGCAAGCGCCGGTGATCGAGACCGATGTGGATGCGGGCACAATCGTCTACAAACGCGAAGACGGTAAAAAAGTCGAAACGCCGGTCACGGGCGGCGCGTGTAAGCTGCAATGGAAAGCCGATTGGGCTATGCGCTGGGTCGCGCTTGGGGTGGATTACGAAATGGCGGGGAAAGATTTGATCGAGTCCGTCACGCTGTCGTCCAAAATTGCCCGCGCGATTGAAGGCAAGCCGCCGGTTGGTTTTAACTACGAATTGTTCCTCGATGAAAATGGCGAAAAGATTTCAAAATCGCGCGGCAATGGCATCACCATTGAAGAATGGCTGCGTTATGCCGCGCCGGAAAGCCTCGCGCTTTATATGTTTCAAAATCCGCGCAAGGCCAAGCGGCTTTACTTTGATGTGATTCCGAAAGCGGTCGATGAGTATGTCACCTTCCTGTCCAAGATCCCCGAGCAAGAGCCGAAAGACCAGCTCAGCAATCCGGTGTGGCACATTCATCATGGCGCGTGGCCCACAGAAGATGTGCCGATTAGCTTCTCGCTTCTGCTCAATTTGGTCAGCGCCAGTAACGCCCATGATAAAGAAACGTTGTGGCGCTTTATTCAGCGCTATCTCGATGGCGCAACTGCCGACAAACACCCGATCCTCGATCGCCTTGTCGGTTATGCCATCAATTACTATGACGATTTTGTCAAACCGGCGAAAAAGTTCCGTGCGCCGACGGATGAAGAACGCGCTGGTTTAGAAATGTTGATCGCCCGTCTCGAAGCCTTGGAAGCCAAAGGCGAACGCACCGCCGAAGCCATTCAAACCGAAGTGTTTGCGGTCGGCAAAGAAATGAGTTTTGAAAATTTGCGGGAATGGTTCAAAGCGCTTTATGAAATTCTGCTGGGGCAAAGCCAAGGCCCGCGTTTTGGCTCGTTCATTGCGATTTACGGCATTCCCGAAACCATCGGTTTGATCCGTAAAGCGCTCGCCGGTCAGGATATGCTGGCGTCTGATTGAGATTTTTTGATTCCCTCATCATCAATGAAATTCATTTTCTTGATCCTTCGAGACAGCACTTCGTGCTTCCTCAGGATGAAGAAAATGGTTTATGGAGGCCTTCATCTTGAGAGCCTGTCCCGGACTTGATCCGGGAAGCGAACGTAAGTTCGCGTCTCGAAAGGTCGAAGGCCGATCTAGGATGACACATTTAGTATGACACAGTAGAAAGTCTTATCTCTACTGGCTGGCCCATAAGATGCGGGCGATCCAAGCCACATCTTTCATGGCGATTTCGCGGTCGTCATAAGACGGGTTCAGCGATTCCAAAATGATGCGTGATGTTGAGCGCCGTTTCAGCACCTTCGCCATCACTTCCCCCTCTTTGGTTTTTACAACCACGCGGTCTCCTTTGCGTACACTGGCATTGGGCGAAACGATAATGGTGTCGCCATCGCGGTAGAGCGGTTGCATGCTGTCGCCGCTGACCTCAAGGGCGTAGGCGTTTTCGTCTTGGGTATTGGGGAAGGTGACTTCATCCCAACCGCTGCCAGCGGGAAAGCCGCCATCGTCAAAGAACCCTTGCGTGCCCGCTTCGGCAAATCCGATCACCGGAATGTTTTGCACATGGCGCATATAATTTCCCGCCTGGTTCTGAATATAATCGGCCAAGGTGTCGAAATTTTCGTTCGTCGCTTCCAAGATTTTGGCCAGGCTTTCTGTGCTTGGCCAGCGCGGCTTGTCTTTTGCGGTCAGGCGTTTGCTTTTGTTAAAGGCGGTGGGGTCGAGTCCGGCCCGGCGGGCAAGTCCCGATGGGCTGAGTCCATGCTCTGCGGCAATACGATCAATCGCTTGCCATATTTGTTGATGTGTGATCATAGGTTTAGAGTCGTCCGTCCTGTCGTGGGGCGGTTATTGGTATCGCGCAATGCTCAATCGCAACATAACATAACTGGTATATATTCCTAGTATAGGAATAATTGCATATTTGCCCGATTTTGCCCCTGGGCACACGTCTGACTTGCTCTTGCCCCAGGCTGTGCGTATATCCGCTGTATATGCCTGATTCGTAAGGTTGTTTTGATTGATGTCTGTCCTCTTTCGTCTCGCTGCGCCTGTTCTGCATCTGTTGGACCCCGAGCGCGCGCACGGGTTAACCATCCGGGCCTTGAAATGGGGGTTCGCCCCCAAGGCGCGTGCTGACGATGCGCGATTGGCGTGTCAGCGCTTTGGCCTGACATTTCCGAACCCGGTTGGGATCGCAGCGGGGTTCGATAAAAACGGCGAAGTGCCCGATGCGATTTTGCGCATGGGCTGCGGCTTTGCCGAAGTCGGGACGGTGACCCCGCGCCCGCAGATGGGTAACCCCAAACCGCGCTTGTTTCGTTTGCACGACGATCAAGCGGTGATCAATCGCATGGGCTTTAACAATGCAGGGCTTGATGCGTTGATCGCGCGCCTTGAAGCGCGGCGGCGCAACCCTGGCATTGTCGGCGGCAATCTCGGCGCCAATAAAGACTCAGACGATCGCATCAAAGATTATGTCACCGGCCTGTCGCGTCTTTACGGTTTGGTCGATTATTTTGTGATCAATATTTCCTCGCCGAACACGCCGGGTTTGCGCGGCTTGCAGGACCGCGCCTCCCTCGAAGACCTCTTGTCACGGCTGTGTGCAACCCGCGCCGCCTTGGCGGGGGAGAAGACGCCCACACCCCTTCTGCTCAAAGTCGCCCCCGACCTCGACAGTCAAGCCCGCGAGGACATTGCCGCCATTGTGATGGCGCATCATCTCGATGGGATGATTATCAGTAACACAACAATTGGCTTGCGCGATCAATTGCGCAGCAAGCATGGCAATGAAGCGGGCGGTTTATCAGGAGCGCCCTTAATGCCGATGGCGACGGAGGTGCTGGCCGATTTTTATCGCCTGACAGGCGGCGCAATTCCGCTGATCGGTGTTGGCGGCATTGCCAGCGGGGCAGACGCCTATGCGAAAATCTGTCATGGCGCGTCGCTCTTACAGCTTTATTCGGCGCTCACTTTCCAAGGGCCGGACTTGATTACACGTATCAAAGAGGATCTGTTAAGCGCGCTTGATCGCGATGGGTTTGCCTCTCTTGATGACGCCATTGGATCGGCCCTTGTCTGATGATCTGTGATACTGATCTGTGTGTGCACAAAAAAGGGCGCTTGCGTTCCCCCACTGCTCCCCATTGCCATTGCGCAAGAAAACACTGAGGAAAATATCGATGTCCGTTACGATTTATCATAATCCCCGTTGCTCCAAATCGCGTCAGACGTTGGCGCTTCTTGAAGAGAATGGGGTGACGCCAACGATTGTTGAGTATTTGAAAGAGACGCCTTCTGCGGAGGAGCTTGACAGCGTCCTCACAAAATTGGCTCTCGAACCGCGCGATGCGATGCGCAAAAAAGAAGCGCCTTATAAAGATAATCATCTCGATGCGGATGAGTTGTCACGCGCCGATTTGATCCAAGCGATGGTGGCGCACCCAATATTAATTGAGCGCCCCATTGTGGTGAAGGGCAATAAGGCTGCGATTGGCCGCCCGCCCGAAAACGTGCTCGCCATTCTTTAAACAGTGCCGGACTCGCGCACCAGAGCTGGGTAACGGATGGTTTGTGTGATCCCGCGCGTGACCAGAAAGACGACGAGAGTGGCCCACAGGCCATGATTCTCAAAGAGCGGCGTGAGGGTGTACCACGCCAGCAGATAAGCGGCGAAGGCAATCAGCATCAGGTTGCGCATGTCGTGGGTGCGCGTTGCGCCGATATAAATCCCATCCAATTGATAACACCACACAGACACCGCTGGAATGATCACCGCCCACCACAGATAAGTGCGCGCTGCATGCCGCACATGTGGTTCGGTGGTCAGAGCGTCGATAATCCACGGGCCTGTGATGAGATAGATCAGCGAAAGTGTCACGGCGGTCAAACCCGCAATATGGGTGGAGCGCCGCACGGACTCATCCAGGTGTTGGCGGCTACGTGATCCAATCGCGCTGCCCACCAGCGTTTCTGCGGCAATCGCAAAACCGTCTAAGAAAAAGGCCGCTGTTGTGACCAATTGCAGCAAAATATAATTCGCCGCGAGCACAATCGTCCCGAGCTGGGCGCTTTGCTCAATAAAAAACGAAAAGGCGAACAGCAAACACAAGGTGCGAATAAAAATGTCTCCGTTCACGGTCAGCATGCGTTTTAACACCGCCATATCGCCAAGGCGCGCGCGATGCACCGCAAAGTCTTTGCCTGTGCGGAGTCGTGTCAGCCGCACAACAAACAACGCGCCGACAAGAACCGTGCTCCATTCTGCGAGGAGCGTGCCGATCGCGACGCCTTCCACACCCCAGCCCAGGCCAACAACGAACAGCACATCAAGTATGATGTTCACCCCATTCAGCCAGATTTGCAGCGCTAACGACCAGCGGGTGCGTTGGATGCCGATGAACCATCCAACATAGCCATAGGTGATCAGCGACGCGGGCGCGCCCCAAATGCGTATGGCGTAATAGGATTGGGCGAGGCTTTCCACGTCGCCATCTGCGTTGAACAAGGTGAAGGCGAGCCAGCCAATCGGTATTTGCAGCATCAGAATCACGACGCCGATCAGAAGCCCAAGAAGAACGGCGCGGCTTAAATGGGATTGCACCTCGACTTCATCGCTTTGGCCATAGGCTTGCGCGGTGAGGCCGGTTGTGCCCATGCGTAAAAAGCCAAGCGACCAAAAAATAAAATTAAAAATGATCGTGCCCACAGCAATTGCGCCAAGCAGCGCCGCGTCGCCGATTTGTCCAATAATGGCTGTGTCGATTAGACCTAAGAGCGGGGTGGAGCTGCCGGCAATGATCATCGGCCAGGCGAGGGACCACACACGGCGATAGGTCACGT
>JANQLI010000037.1 GCA_028280675.1 Alphaproteobacteria bacterium | reverse complement strand
TGATGCCATGCGGGCTGGGATAATCGTGATGAAGCGCAGGGTCACAGTGATTCCTTTCACTCGCAGCGGTGTTTAGCTGGTATTGCGACACATCGCCGCGAAATCAAGCAAAAACGCGCCAAACTCCAACCGATGCGCTGAAACGTTGCAGAAAAATGTTGCCTTGTGGCGCGGCCCCCTTATAAAGCAAAACCGGACGTTCAGGACGTTCAGGCGGGTTAACCCCATTGCATATATGTGATTTCAGGAAGGTCAATCGATGGCGGACCATCATAACTCAGGTAAAGATCCTTTGTTTCTCAATAAAGTGGCGGGCGGCATTCTCGGCGCGACTCTCTTTATTATGGTGGTCAAAGAAATCGGCGGCTTGATGTATCACCCGACCGAGATCGCGGAAGCGGCCTATGTGATCGATATTCCGGAATCAGGCGCTGTTGTAGAGGCTGAACCTATTGATATTGCAGTGCTTTTGGCCTCTGCCGACATTGACAAAGGCAAGCGCCTGTCGAAGAAATGCCTGTCGTGTCATAGCTTTGAAAAAGGCAAAGGCGCGGGGAAATCCGGCCCTGAGCTTTATAATGCCTTTGGTGCTCCCAAAGGCGGCCGCAGCGATTTCGCCAGCTATTCCAATGCGATGAAAGAAGCAGGTGCAGCGGGGGGTATCTGGGATGTGGACGCGCTGTTTGGCTTTATCCAATCGCCGAAGAAATACATGAAAGGCACCGGCATGTCCTTCGCGGGCTTTAAGAAGGGCAAAGAGCAGGATGTCGCGGACCTGATCGCGTACCTCAATTCCATGAGCGATAGTCCGGCGGATCTCACGGCACAGTAAGCCCCCAAAAAAGGGCGCGATCATCAGGACATTTTCAAGCCGTCTGTGTGTCTCACAGGCGGCTTTGTCACGTTTTCGCCACCATTTATCCTGTAATCTTGCGAAATGGTGTCTTGCTGTTTGACGGCGAGCAAGCCTAAAGTTGGGGTGCGTGAGTCGCGGACATCCGGTCCGCAAACATGTTGGACGAAACATGCAGGGAGAGCATGTGAGCACTTCATTCAAGCTGATGAGTAAAGCGATTAAGCAACGCAGCATCTTTTCATTCTCTGTTTTTCACAAAGGCATGGTCCGTCATCTGAACGTGGTCACGGTAACATGTCTGGCTGTGCTGGGGATTAGTTCTGCGGCGTCCGTCTATGGGCAAGCCGATGGTGTGCCGAAATCGGCGCCGACGGTGAAAGTGCAAGCCCAGCAAACCTTCAATGTGACATCCACAGTTTCCCATGCGCTGTCACTCTTCGGCGATGTGAAATATCCGAAAGACTTTCAACACTTCGATTACGTGAACCCCAATGCGCCGAAAGGCGGGCGCATTCGTTTATCCGCCATTGGCGGGTTTGACAGTTTCAATCCCTTCATCGTCAAAGGCGAACCGGCGAATGGATTAGGGTTCATGTATGACACCTTGCTGACAGGATCGTCCGATGAAGCGTCAACCGATTATGGTTTGCTGGCGGAAAAGGTCGAAGTGCCGGAAGATTATTCTTGGGTGACCTATACCTTGCGTGCGGAAGCCCGTTTTCATGACGGCACGCCGGTCACCGCCGAGGATGTTATTTTTTCGTTGAATGTGCTGAAAGAAAAAGGGCAACCGCTCTTTCGTTTTTATTACGCGAATATCGAAGACGCCAAAGCGCTTGATGCGCGCACTGTGAAGTTCATTTTCAACGAAGCAGGCAATCGTGAATTACCGCAGATCACAGGGCAATTGCCGGTGTTTCCCAAACATTATTGGGACGGACGGGATTTTGCGCAATCGACGTTAGACGCGCCCTTGAGTTCGGGCCCGTACCGGATCAAAGAGTATGAGGTTAACCGTTACATCGCGTTAGAGCGCGTGCCGGATTATTGGGGGGCGGATCTTCCTGTCAATAAAGGGCGGTATAATTTTGATGAAATTCGTTTTGATTATTACCGCGATACGGAAGTGACGCTGACGGCTTTTTTTGCCGATGAATTTGATGTGCGTTTGGAGAACACCGCCAAAAATTGGGCGACAAAATACGATGTGCCGATGGTCGAAAGCGGACAGATTCGCAAGCTTGTTTTGGAAGATAAAATCCCAGCGCGCACACAAGCCTTTTTCTTCAACCTTCGCAAAGACAAGTTTCAAGATCGCCGGGTGCGCGAAGCCATTGGCCTGGCGTTTAATTTCGAATGGCTCAATAAATTTATTTTCTTTGATCAATATTTGCGGATTAATTCCTTCTTTGAAAAATCTGAGTTAGCCGCAAAGGGCCTTCCGCAAGGGGCGGAGCTTGCTTTTCTGGGGCCTTACCGGGGTCAACTGCCCAAAGAACTTTTTACAGAAGAATTCCGTCTTCCGGAAACAGATGGCTCTGGCACGTATCGCAAAAATCTTGTACGTGCGCTGGAGCTGTTGCGCGAGGCTGGGTGGTCATTGATTGATGGCAAAATGACTGATGATGCGACGGGAGAAGAGCTCACGATTGAGTTTTTATTGGTCCAGCCTGGCCTTGAAAAAGTTGTGCAACCATTTTTGCGCGACTTGGAACGCATTGGCATTACCGGATCGATACGTATTGTTGGCTCTGCGCAATATGAACGGCGTTTAGAGAATCGTGACTTTGACATGATCATCTATGGCGTGCAGCAATCTTTATCGCCCGGAAATGAGCAGCGCGAATATTGGGGATCGGAAGCGGCAGACCGCCCTGGCAGCCGTAATCTCGCAGGGATTAAAAATCCCATCGTCGATGCGCTTATTGAAGAGATCATCTTTGCCAAAGACCGCGCAGAACTGGTCGCAGCGAGTCAAGCCATGGACCGTGTATTGCTATGGCAGCATTACTTGATCCCGCAATGGTATTCGCCGGGATGGCGCTATGCGATTTGGGATCGCGTGGCCATGCCCAAGAATCTCCCGCCCTATACGCCGGGTGATTTTACAATCTGGTGGTCTAAGGACGCTGGTCCAGACACAGCACTGCCTGGAAATGATGCTGAAGGAGACGTCATTGAATGAGATCCACGTTTTTCATTCTTGTATGCATAACCGTGAGCGCTTTTTGGGTGGTCGGCGGTCATACGGCTGAATCCGCATCGGAGGACGTGATCATGTCACACGGCCTCTCCACCTTTGGTGATCTTAAATATCCTGCCGACTTTACCCATTTCGATTATGTGAATCCGGATGCGCCCAAGGGGGGCGAGGTTTCCCATACGGGCAATCTTGGGCAACGCACGTTTGATAGCTTTAATCCGTGGATTCTCAAAGGGGATGGCGCTGAAGGGACGATCATGAACAGTCCCGACGGCGCGCAAAGTTTGGTCTTCGACACGCTTATGACGCGTTCGGGGGATGAACCTGATTCTTATTATGGTCTCATTGCACGCCAGGTGGAATATCCCGCAGATCGCTCTTGGGTGATTTTTTACTTGCGTGAAGAAGCGCGGTTTCATGACGGCACGCCCCTCACGGCGGAGGATGTGAAATTTTCTCTCGATATTATCAAAGAAGAGGGTGATCCACGCATTGCCCTGCCGTTGCAGGACATTGAAAGTGTTGAAATTCTTGGTTCCCATAAAGTGAAGGTTACGTTTGCAGAGAGAGCGATTACCCGTGATTTACCGATGATGGTGGCCGGGTATCCTGTTTTGTCAAAAGCTTATTACACAGAACACGATTTCACCAAATCATCTCTTGAGAAACCAATCGGAAGCGGTCCTTATACCATCGGTGATTTCAAACAAGGCAGTTGGGTTGAATATAACCGCGATCCGAATTACTGGGGCAAAGACTTACCTGTCAATAAAGGGCGATGGAATTTCGACACGATACGATACGAGTTTTATCAAGACCGGTCTGTTGCTCTGCAGGCGTTTAAAGCGGGTAAGCTCACAATGCGCCAGGAGATGTCCTCCAAAATGTGGGCCACAGAATATGATTTTCCGGCGGCGCAAGAAGGGCGTGTTCAGAGGCGTGAATTGTCCGATTCCAATGTTGCCGGTGTGCAAGGATTTTATCTCAACACCCGCCGTGCCAAGTTTAAAGATGTGCGTGTGCGCAAAGCGCTTGATCTCGCTTTTGATTATGAATGGAGCGCGAAAACACTGTTTTATGATCAGTACGCCCGCACTGTGAGTTTTTTTCAAGGGTCAGATGACCTTGCGGCAGATGGATTGCCGACGGAAGGGGAGCTTGCGCTATTAGAGCCACACCGTGAAGACTTGCCGGAAGAAGTTTTCGGGGAAGCCTATGTTCCCCCAGTCAATGATGGGTCAGGCCGTATTCGCAATAACTTGCGCAAAGCACAAGCATTGCTCACAGACGCAGGCTGGCGTGTTGTGGACGGTGTGTTGCGTAATAAAGACGGTGAGGCCTTGACCATAGAATTTATGATTTCAAGTCCCACAATGGATAAGGTGATTAGCCCTTATATTAGAAACTTGGAGCTCCTAGGTATTCAAGGGTCTATTCGCTTGGTTGACTCCGCTCAATATGAGCGGCGCTGGAAGGCATATGATTACGATACAACGGTTATGCGTATTCCTATTTCTCTTACTCCTAGCATTGAACTCCGGAATTATTATGGCTCCGCATATGTTGATACACCGGGCGGATGGAATTTCTCTGGGGTGCGCGATCCCATTATCGACGCTCTCATTGAAAATGTGGTCGAAGCTCAAAATCGTCAGGAATTAACAGACGCTACGAAAGCGCTCGATCGTGTTTTAAGAGCGGGGCACTATTGGGTGTCTAATTGGTCCAGTGGAGTCTATAAAACAGCGCATTGGGATATCTATGAATGGCCCAAGGTTAAAGCGAAGTATCAACGCGGCA
>JANQLI010000372.1 GCA_028280675.1 Alphaproteobacteria bacterium | reverse complement strand
ATTGGATAGCGCCGCTGGCGTTGATGGATCGTGCCTAAAGTCCGCCATGTGCCGCCCACCGCGTAAAAATTCTTGACGTCCAAATCTTGAAGCCATTCTAATTTGTCCAATTGCTCTATGACAAATTTACGCGCCTTACGGACCTTTCCACCCGAAATATCCATCAAACGCAATCCACCAACGGGAAGTGTATCACCCCGCCCTATCTGGCCTTTCTCGACGGGTAACAGCTCAAGACTTCCGCCCCCGAGGTCACCCACAAGACCATGCGCGTCTGGTATGCTACTCAGAACCCCGAGCGCGGAATAACGGGCTTCTTCCTGCCCTGACAAAATATTCACAGGTGTGCCAAAAAGCTCCTGAACACGTGCAACAAATTCAGGACCATTACTGGAGTCGCGGACAGCCGCCGTTGCGATAATATCCAGATGATCCACATGTAAGCCATCTGCAACAACACGAAAACGTTCAAACGCCGTCAAAGCGCGCGCAACGCCTTCTTTGTCCAACTCACCAGTCGACGCAACATGACGCCCTAAGCGCGCCGAGACTTTTTCATTAAACAGAGAAATCGGATTGCGGGCTGCACCGTCAAAGACAACAAAACGACAGGTATTCGATCCAATATCAATGATCCCAACGGGCCGTTCGCGATGCAATCCTTTGTTATTAGGTATGCTGTCTGCTGTGAATGACTCGTCGGACAACCCGTCTTCCTTTATGCCGCCTTATGACGGCACCGAACTGATCTTCGGCGGTTGATCGTATTTGATCGCTTCACCCCGCCCAGACAGACTCGGATTCGTCATGAAATAATTATGCGCACTAAAGGCGTCAGCACCAGCCTTACCTTCGACAATGCGTTGATATGTCCCATCCGCCTGCATTTCCCAACTT
This sequence comes from Alphaproteobacteria bacterium, assembly GCA_028280675.1. Taxonomy (GTDB): domain Bacteria; phylum Pseudomonadota; class Alphaproteobacteria; order SMXP01; family SMXP01; genus JANQLI01. The sequence goes on along the minus strand of JANQLI010000372.1, from coordinate 3,640 downwards.
TGCGCGCGATCATTCAGGTTTGCGACCATGATCTGATCTAAAACTTGTTGACGCACAGTTTCCGTTTCAATGGGGACGAGCGTTTCGACGCGGCGGAAAAAATTCCGTGGCATCCAATCAGCGGAAGAAATATACACCTTGGCCTTCGCTGACGGTAAGCCTTCACCATTCCCGAAGCAGATAATCCGGGAATGCTCAAGGAAGCGGCCAACGATACTCTTGACACGAATATTTTCCGATAGGCCAGGCACGCCTGGACGCAAGCAGCAAATGCCGCGCACAACAAGTTCGATCTGTACCCCATAACCACTGGCTTCATAAAGTTTGTCGATGATTTTTGGTTCGACAAGCGAGTTCATTTTCGCCCAAATCGCAGCCGGGCGTCCGGCTTTGGCATGCTCAATCTCTTGATCGATATGATCGTAAAGACGGTCAGCGAGAGTAATTGGTGAAATCGCAATCTTCTCAAACGCGTTTGGATCAGCATAACCTGTAATATAATTCAGAAGCATCGCTGCATCGCGCCCTAATGTAGGGTCACAGCTAAACAGGGCCAAATCCGTATATACCTTTGCTGTAACAGGGTGATAGTTCCCCGTGCCAAAGTGCACATAGGTTTTGAGCTGCCCTGATTCACGGCGCAACACCAAACTAATTTTGGCGTGAGTCTTGAGGTCCATAAAGCCATAGACAACATGAACACCAGCGCGTTCAAGATCACGCGCCCAGCGGATGTTGGCCTCTTCATCAAACCGCGCTTTCAGCTCCACCACAGCTGTCACTGCTTTGCCAGCTTCAGCTGCTGCAATGAGAGCCTGCACAATCGGCGAGCCCTCACTTGTCCGATAAAGCGTTTGTTTAATGGCCACAACATCCGGATCCACCGCAGCTTGACGAATGAACTGCACCACCACATCAAAGGATTCGTAAGGGTGATGAACGATGAAATCTTTCGTGCGAATAGCTGAGAAACAATCGCCCATGTGATCGCGAATGCGCTCTGGGAACCGGGCTTCAAAAGGCGTGAATTTCAAATCGGGACGATCTTCTTGGATAAGCTCGTCTAGCCGCTCAAGTCCAAGCAACCCTTCAACAACAACCACATCTTCGGTTTCAACTTCCAACTTTTCTGAGAGAAAATGCCGCAGATATTCCGGTAAGGCCCGTTCCGCTTTCATGCGGATCACATGGCCACGGCGACGGCGTTTGAGAGCGGTCTCAAAGAACCGGACCAGATCTTCGGCTTCTTCTTCCACTTCAATGTCTGAGTCACGAATGATGCGGAAGGACCCTTGCGAAATGACATCATATCCTGGGAACAATCGGTCCAAGAACATGCCGATGACATTCTCCACTGAGATATAACGTGCATGCGTATAATCACCGTCCGTTTCTTCTTCAGGTAATTTGATGAACTGATCCACCAATGTGGGGATAGGTAAAATAGCCGTTAGCAGTGATTCATCATTCCGTTTGCGCATTTCGAGCGCCAGCGTAAACCCCTTATTCGGGATAAACGGAAATGGATGGGACGGATCAATGGCCAGTGGCGTTAAAATAGGGAACAAGTTACTGGTGTAATAATCGAGCAGCCAAGACAAATCACTCACAGTGCATTCTTCAGGGTCGAGAACGCTAATACCTTGATCGCGTAATTCCTCACGCAGACTAATCCAATATTCTTGTTGTTGTGCTAGAAGGGCATACGCCGTCTTATTGACCTTCTTCAATTGTTGTTTGGGCGTGAGGCCATCGGCGCTGACGGATGTCACACCTGCGTTAATTTGACCGCGCAAGCCTGCAACACGCACCATGTAGAATTCGTCGAGATTGTTTGCCGAGATGGACAGGAAACGCAGCCGTTCAAGGACCGGATGATTGGGATTGGCGGCCTCCTCCAACACCCGTGTGTTAAAGGCAAGCCAGGACAGCTCGCGATTGACGAAGCGCTCTGGTGACGCATGGTTCACAGTGGCGACATCGAAGCCGATCATGCTTGAGCCTGCCTCAGCTTCTGCCTGTGAAGGGTGATGCGAAGCAATATCAACAACATCTGCAGACTCGAGATCCGACGCGGTATTACTGTCCTGTGCCATCTTAGAAATTCCGATCTTTCGTTGTGAACCCGTAAATCCTTCTTCTTACCGGGCGCACATGAATCTTTTACGACAGTCTGAAGGGCCGGATCAATAGCTAGGAATCTTAAGATTCCAGCTTCTTAGCTGTCCTCAACTAAGCGATCCAACACCTCACTGGCAAGACGTCTGGTGACAGGCCGCTGATGGGTCAATGACTCGTGATCAAGAACCTCGACCACCTTCATAACGCTCTCAAAAGACCGCTCGATACGCCACATCAAATAGGCAATCACATCTTCCTCAATACCTAAGCCACGGTCACGAAATTGCTTGGTCATCACAGCGGACAGAACCTCCTCATCGGGTTGATCCAGCCCGACTGCAAATATCGTTGTCAAACGTGATTGAAGGTCTTTCAAGGACACATCCCATCGCGCGGGCGCTTCCCGTCCCGTCAGCATCAAAGCAAGACCGTCCTGTTTTGCCACATTGAAGAGATGAAATAAGGCCTCCTCATCACGCAATGCCTCTCCGTCTTCAATGATAATGGCTTGAGCCCGCGATAACGCCGGCACGCTTTCAATGGTCAAGGCGTCCGCCGTCACCAACACAGCCTCACTCATTCTCCGCCAGACCTGCGCAAGGTGACTTTTACCAGAGCCTTGCGGTCCATAGACAGCAAACATCTTATGCGGCAAATTCTGCCAATGATCGATGGCGGCGACAGCCTCTTGATTACAGGGCGCGACAATAAAATCATCGCGTCCCATCGCCACGCGCACTGGCAAATCAAAGATGAGTTGCTCACTGAGATGTTTGTTTGATGCGTCACTCATAGTGAGACGTTACTTACCCTTCTCCGCCCTTTGTGTCGGCTTCTTCGTCTTCCCATGTGGCCACCGACGCGATCCACGTGCGTAAGTACATAGCTCCGGATAGAACAGTGGTGACACCAACAACATAGGTTAGAAACTCTATATACAGACCGAGACCATTCAGGACATCAAGCCCCAGATCCGCCACAACAATCACACCCAAGAGAATTTGAGCAAAGGTATTGGCCTTACTGACAAAAATAGGCTCGATCTTCACGGGATGACTAATCAAATAAGACAGCACCACCGCCCCGACAATCAACAAATCACGGCTCACCACGAGAATGACCAGCCACCCTTCCAGATGGTCTTGCATACCAAGTGTCACATATACGCTGACGAGAAGTGCTTTATCCGCCAACGGATCAAGGTACGACCCAAGCGTGGTGACGGAATCGTATCGCTTAGCAATAAAGCCATCAATAGCGTCCGATACACCGGCAGCAATACATAACCAAAAGGCATACGTATATTGACCATCCAGCATGAAGTTGATGATCACCGGAACGACCAGAAGACGTGCCAACGAAATGATGTTCGGTAAACTCAAGGGATATTCGGTCCTTAGCTAAATATCACTATCATTCAGTATCAAGTGGAATATCGACTACGATTTCACCGTCCTGCGGAGCGGAGTCCATCGGCATACTGGCTGGCTCCTCCACAATATCGGTGGTTTCAATCACA
>JANQLI010000173.1 GCA_028280675.1 Alphaproteobacteria bacterium | reverse complement strand
TGGCGCTCAAGGCTATGAACGGGCCATTGACGCCCTTATCAACATTCTCGGCGCAAGCAGCGCTGACTAAGGTAATGGAGTGAGACCAGACCGTGACTGACAAAAAACAAAAAGCATCTGTTGATCATGATATGATCCGAGGCCTTGCAGATCTTCTGGGAGAAACCGATCTCACGGAAATCGAAATCGAGCAGCACGGTTTGCGCGTGCGCGTGTCAAGGCAAGCAGGAGCCGCCGCCATGGCTGTCGCCCCTGCACCTGCACCCGCGGCAGCAGCTCCTCTCGCGGCAACATCAGACGCCAGCGCTAGCGCATCTTCTGCCCCTGACGAACTTGCGGCACATCCTGGCGCTGTCGCCTCACCAATGGTGGGCACAGCCTATCTTGCGCCATCACCGGGTGAGCCATTCTTTATCACCGAAGGGGCGCAAGTCAGCGAGGGCCAAACTTTGATGATCGTGGAAGCGATGAAGACCATGAACCCAATCCCCGCGCCAAAAAGCGGGACGGTGAAAAAAATCCTGGTTGAAAACGAGCAGCCGGTCGAATTTGGCGAACCACTCGTCATCATCGAATAGGACGCCGTAATGTTTGATAAAGTCCTCATCGCAAATCGTGGCGAAATCGCCCTGCGCATTCATCGCGCATGCCGAGATCTCGGGATTGCAACAGTGGCTGTGCATTCCACAGCCGACGAAAATGCCATGCATGTCCGCCTTGCCGATGAAAGCGTCTGTATTGGCCCAAACTCACCGACCGAAAGCTATCTCAACATCCCTGCAATTGTGTCGGCTTGCGAAATAAGCGGTGCAAATGCAATTCATCCTGGCTATGGCTTTTTGTCAGAGAATCCAAAATTTGTTGAGATTCTCGAAGAACACAACATTACATTCATCGGCCCAACCTCTGAGCACATCAAATTGATGGGCGACAAGATCACAGCCAAGATCACGGCCGAAAAGCTTGGCATTCCTATCGTGCCTGGGTCTGATGGTGAAGTCGAAACGGTTGAACAAGCCATCGCCTTTGCGCGCGAAATCGGTTACCCAGTGCTCATCAAAGCCGCTGCCGGTGGCGGCGGGCGTGGTATGAAAATTGTCAACGCGGAATCCGAAATGGACGAAGCCTATAACACCACACGGTCAGAAGCGCGCGTCGCTTTCGGCAATGACGCTGTGTATATGGAAAAGTATCTTGGCAACCCGCGTCATATCGAAATACAAGTGCTCGCTGACAAACATGGCAATGTGATTCATCTCGGCGAACGCGATTGCTCACTGCAACGCCGCCATCAAAAAGTGTTTGAGGAAGCACCCTCTCCTGTGATCGATGCGTCTGCACGGGCCAAAATCGGCGAGACAGTCACCAACGCAATCAAAAAGCTCGGCTATGTCGGTGTCGGGACGGTCGAGTTTCTTTTCGAAAACGGTGAATTTTATTTCATCGAAATGAATACGCGGATTCAGGTTGAACACCCCATTACCGAGATGGTGACCGGTATTGATCTTTTGAAAGAACAGATTCGCGTTGCCGCAGGCGAGCCTCTGCGCATCACGCAAGACGATGTTGTTCTAACTGGCCACTCCATTGAATGCCGTATCAATGCGGAAAACCCCAAAACATTCACGCCCTCGCCTGGCGATATTCAGCGCTTCCATCCACCCGGGGGGCCTGGTATTCGCCTCGATTCCGCAATGTATGCGGGGTATCGCATTCCACCATATTATGACAGCTTAATCGGAAAGCTGATCGTTTATGGCGCATCGCGCGAAGATTGTTTGCGCCTTATCCAACGCGCGCTTGAAGAATTTGTCGTCGAAGGCGTTGAAACAACCATCCCTCTTTTCCGAGATCTTATTCATCAGCCTGAAGTGATCTCTGGTGATTATACGATCCGCTGGCTGGAAGAATATCTAGGTCTTTGAGGAGAATGGTAGAGAGCAATGTCCACGCTGTCTCTCAACGATCTTCTCAATGCTTATGCCAATGGCATTTTCCCTATGTCGGAAGACCGGCATGATCCTTCGCTCTTTTGGGTTGATCCGGAGGAGCGTGGCATCATCCCTCTTGATGACTTCCATATCCCCCGGCGCCTCGCACGTGTGGTTAAAGCTGAAAAGTTTCAAGTCAGCTTCAATCGCGCTTTTCATGATTGCATCACCGCATGCTCTATGCCGAGCCGTGGCCGCAATACGACGTGGATTAACGATCAAATCATTGCGCTTTATACAGGTCTCCATGAACAAGGATACGCGCATAGTATTGAATGCTGGCGTCGTGGACAATTGGTCGGCGGTCTCTATGGTGTTTCTATCGGCGCTGCGTTTTTCGGTGAGAGCATGTTCAGCCGAGAGAATGACGCCAGCAAAGTGGCGCTGGTGCATCTTGTCGCGCGCTTGATTGCGGGTGGCTACACATTACTAGATACGCAGTTCATCACGGCGCATCTTGAGCAGTTTGGTGCAATTGAAATACCACGAGAGATTTATAAAGAACGCTTAAGAGAAGCGATTGAGCAAACGTCGGATTTTTATTCGTTACCAGCGGCCGCTTCGGGCTCTTCAATCTTACAATCAATAACCCAGACATCATAAACCGCATGCTCAAGAGCATTCAGCGCTGGGCTTGATGCAAACATCCATCCTGTGAAGACATTCTCCTGATCACCGTTTTCTTTATTATAGACGATTTCAAGAAACGCAGTTGTTTCCGGTGGTTCCTCAGGAGGACGCTTGTTACAGGTCCGCATCGTGATGTCGAGTGATTTGAAACGCACCGTTTCATCGACACCTAACACAATATCAGTAATGCGCGCCGTAACTTTTTCTAAGGCACGCACCGTGACCTGACGCGGTGTGATTTCTAATGGGCCTTCATCGAGATCAGCCGTTTCGTCACGGGTATTGCTGCGTGCGGAATCCGTCGTGATCACATCGGACCTTGGGAGGTTCTCTGGGGCAAATAATGAGTCAGACACGGGGCCGTCAGTCTCCTGTTCCGACTCCACCGTCTCAGTGTGATCAATGAGGTCGCCAATCGCATCATCCTGTTCAGCTTGGTCGTCACTTGGATCGTCCGCGAGAGCCCGTTCCCACATTTCTTCAAGGGACACGTCCTCCTCCGTGGAGGGGTCTGCTCTGTTCTCTTCCTGGGCAAACGCTGGAACCGATAACACAGCCACAACAGAAAGAGAGCAAATAATTCCCTGAATTTTCATATATTTAAAATTCATTATTCAACCAATTCTTTAATCCGTGCCGGTATGGTTTAGCCCTTCAATGCGACAAAACGAAGGCGCACATGGTCAGCATACCACTCTCCTTGCTGATCCTGCAGCATTGTCCGCAATGCCTCAACCACCTCGCTCTTGAGCGCATCCCGGCGGTCGCCGAGCGGGTCAAAAAAGTCAGCGGCGAACATTGTCAGCCAAGCCTCCATTCCCTGCGGCAAATGCGTTGGCCGATATATTAAGGTCATGTCCTTAACCGCAAATCCTGCCTTTTCCAGAACCTCGGTGTATTCTGCCACACGAGGATTATACCAAGGGTTAAAGTCCTCCGCAGGAAAGCCATGGCTTCTTAATACCGCGATAATGGTTGAGACGATGGCGGCAACATTGCCAAACCCGCCAAATTCTCCGACGAAACGCCCACCCGGCTTTAACGCTTTCGCAACCCCAGCCGCCACATCTTCTGCACGGGGCATCCAATGCAACGCAGCATTCGAAAAAACAGCATCAAACTCAGAGTCGAAGGCAAGAGAATGCCCGTTCATAAGGCGCGCATCGATTCCGCGATCACGGGCCGTGGCAACCATCGAGTCACTGGCGTCAACGCCAACCACACTGGCGCCTGACTCCTTGATCTGCTGGCTGAGACGGCCATCGCCGCACCCAAGATCGAGAATATGCTCACCCGGTTGCGGATTGAGCAAATTGAAAACATTCGCCCCAAGCTCCGTCACATAGGCGGCTTCGCGCACATAGCGATCTGCATTCCAAATGGTTTGAGATGTTTTCGCGCTCATGATCGTGAGCTGCAATGAAAGACGTTATTCGTCTTCATCATCACCGCCAATCGCCAGGATAGCGCCGCCAACCATATCCATGATGTTCACGGTGCCTTGGGTATATTCGATCTCATCGCCCGCGGCGAGATAGTCGAAACTGCCGCCTGGCATCACATCTACATAGTTCCCGCCCAGCAGGCTTTCAGCAGTGATGCGGACCGAGGTGTCTTCCGGCAATTGAACATCGTCGTTGATGGTCAGCGTCGCGACAGCCATATATTTGTCTTGGTCAAGAACAAGATCGGTCACGGTGCCGATCTTAATGCCAAACATGCGCACATCACTGCCCGTGGTGACGCCATCGACTTTACTGAAACGCGCGGTGAGATCGTAACCGGTTTTTGTTCCAGAGTCGGTGGTGGTATAAGCATAGAAGAAGAAGACGGCGGCAATGCCAACCACAACAGCGCCAACGATCGTTTCAAAAATATCTGTTTTCATTGTCTTCCCCGTTCACTCCCCAAAATCACTTCGTCTTACTCAGGCTGCCAAGCTTCGTAATCGCCCGTCGCTGCGTCACGCGCGGCGCCCTCGGCCAGGCTTCCCGGTGGGCGATAGGCCAATGGCGTCCCTGACATATTGGGCATATGGTCTTTTTCCCATGGCTGCCGCGCGAGAGGTTTCTCGCTCGGCGGCACATCGAAAGTGTGGTGCAGCCAGCCATGCCAATCCACCGGAACCCGTGAGGCCTCAGCAACACCGTTATAGATGACCCAGCGCCGCTTTGGGTAACCCGGCACCGCCTTGCGCGCCTCATAATAGGTGTTGCCGTATTCATCCTCGCCAATTTTGACCCCTTGGCGCTTGGTGAAAAAGAGGGTCCCGAGGGTTGCCCCATTCCACCATGTAAAAATCTTTTTCAGAAGGTCCACCATGAAGGCCTCATCATACTCAACAGTTGCCGCATCCGTTTATACCGGGCCGGATTCGCGGCGCAATATGCCACTTCGCCCTGTCCCGGTCCACTGCAATTCCGTGCCAAATCCACTCTGGTCATCAAAAAGATGTGGATAGATTTGACCCTTTGCCCACCCTTTCTCCGATCTCAGCATCTTCAAATTCCTTTAATGAATACAGCACCTTATCCAAATCCCTGTGGATAAATCATATATCTTGGGGGTAAGTGTTAAATTAACCACAAAATGTGTTGCACCCGAAATCCGGGCATTCTACACTTTGTGCCCATTGAGGAAATTGACGCATGATCTAGTGTGCGTCGAGGGATTGATTCGCTGAAGAATCAAGGAGTAAGCCTAGAGCGTGCGGCGCGTTTCAGGCCTGTCATCTCAACACCCCCTATTCGACCAATGGGAATACTGGGCGGAATTTCCCGCCCATGAGGCTACTTTGACTTTTTAGCTGGGGAGCACCCAATGCGCATTATTCGGCGTTTTACAGAAGACCAAAAATCACCCTACGACTCCATTGAGTTTGACACGACCACAAGTGAAATCCGCAATCCAGACGGATCCGTTGTCTTCCAACTCGACGGCGTTGAGGTCCCGAAAGCTTGGAGCCAGGTCGCAAGCGATGTCTTGGCGCAAAAGTATTTCCGCAAAGCCGGTGTTCCTGCGGCGCTGACGACAGTGGCGGAAGAGGATGTTCCAGAATGGCTCTGGAAACACGTGCCCGATCAAGACGCGCTAGCAGGGCTCGACGAAGACAAGCAAACAGGCCCTGAGCTGAGCGGCAAGCAGGTCTTTGACCGCCTTGCTGGCACGTGGACTTATTGGGGATGGAAAGGCGGTTACTTCGCCGCAGAAAAAGATGCCCGCGCCTTTTACGATGAAATGCGTTACATGCTGGCGACGCAAATCGCAGCACCCAACTCTCCACAATGGTTTAACACTGGCCTTAATTGGGCCTATGGCATCGATGGTCCTGCGCAAGGTCACTATTACGTGGATGCACAAACGGGTGAATGCCGAAAGTCTGAAAGTGCTTATGAACACCCGCAACCGCATGCTTGCTTCATTCAAAGCGTTGACGACGATCTGGTGAATGACGGCGGCATTATGGATTTGTGGGTGCGCGAAGCGCGCCTCTTCAAATATGGCTCTGGCACCGGGTCGAACTTCTCGGACTTGCGCGGGGAAAACGAAACCCTGTCCGGCGGCGGAAAATCCTCTGGTTTGATGAGCTTCCTGCGCATTGGCGACCGGGCTGCTGGCGCAATTAAATCGGGCGGCACCACACGCCGTGCAGCCAAGATGGTTGTCGTCAATATCGATCACCCCGACATCGAAGACTATATCGACTGGAAGGTGAAAGAAGAGCAGAAAGTGGCGGCGCTTGTCACCGGCTCAAAAACCATGAGCAAACATCTGACGGCAATCATGAAAAGCTGCGTCAATTGCGAAGGTCCGGATGGGGATTGCTATGATCCGAAAAAGAACCCTGCACTGAAGCGGGAAATCCGCGCCGCTAAAAAAGCGATGATCCCCGAAAATTATATTCAACGGGTGATTCAACTGGCCAAGCAAGGCTATGCCGAAATCGAATTCCAAACCTATGACACCGATTGGGACAGCGAGGCCTATCGCACTGTATCGGGGCAAAACTCGAACAATTCGGTGCGCGTCACCGATGACTTCCTGCATGCAGTGGAAAAGAACGGCACATGGAATCTCATCGCCCGCAAAGATGGCAGCGTCACCAAATCCCTGAAAGCCCGCGACCTGTGGGACAAAATCGGTGAAGCTGCCTGGCAGAGTGCGGATCCAGGACTGCAATACCACTCCACCATTAATGATTGGCACACCTGCCCCGAGGGCGGCGAGATTAAAGCCTCAAATCCGTGTTCGGAATATATGTTCCTTGACAACACGGCGTGTAACCTCGCCTCCATCAATTTGATGGCGTTCCAAAATGCCGATGGCACATTCGATGTCGATGGCTTTGAGCATGCCGTGCGTCTGTGGACATTGGTGCTCGAAATTTCCGTCATGATGGCGCAGTTCCCATCGCAAGATGTCGCCGAACTCTCTTATGACTACCGTACTCTTGGTTTGGGCTTTGCCAATATTGGTGGGCTTTTGATGGCGATGGGTCTTGGCTATGACAGCGACGAAGGCCGCGCTATGGCGGGGGCGATCTCTGCCCTGATGACCGGCGCGTCTTATGCAACGTCCGCCGAGATGGCGAAAGAGCTTGGCGCGTTTCCGAAATATTGGGAAAACGACCAGCACATGCTACGCGTCATTCGCAATCACCGCCGCGCCGCCTATGCGGAAAGCGATTACGAGAAATTAAGTACGCGCCCTGTCCCGCTGGATGCGGACAATTGCCCCGACACATTGGTTGTCGGGCGGGCCCGCGCCGTGTGGGACGAAGCGCTTGAGGTCGGTACGCAATTCGGCTTCCGGAATGCGCAAGTGTCTGTTATTGCGCCGACCGGCACGATTGGCCTGGTGATGGATTGCGACACGACAGGCATCGAACCCGACTTCGCCCTGGTGAAATTCAAAAAGCTGGCCGGTGGCGGATACTTTAAAATCATCAACCGCACTGTGCCAAAAGCCTTGCGCAAGCTTGGATATAAACCGGATGAAATCCGTGAGATCGAACAATACGCGGTCGGCGCCGGCACGTTGAAGAATGCGCCAGTGATCAACCACGATACATTGCGCGCCAAAGGCTTTACCGATATTGAGCTTGACGCCATTGAAGAGTCGCTGGCCACCGCGTTTGACATCAGCTTTGTCTTTAACAAATGGACACTCGGTGAAGGCTTCTGCAAAGATGTTCTCGGTCTTGCCTCAGAACAATTGGATGACGTGAATTTCAACCTGCTCGAAGGCATTGGCTTCACCAAAGACGACGTTGAGGTCGCCAACCTTTATTGCTGCGGCGCGATGACTCTTGAAGGCGCGCCGCATATGAAGGATGAGCATCTGCCGGTCTTTGATTGCGCGAACCCGTGCGGCCGTATCGGCAAACGCTATCTTTCAGTCGAGAGCCACATTCGCATGATGGCGGCCGTGCAGCCCTTTATCACCGGTGCGATTTCGAAAACCATCAACATGCCGAATGACGCGAGCATAGACGATTGCTTAAACGCATATATGCTGTCGTGGAAGCTCGGCCTGAAAGCCAATGCGCTCTACCGCGACGGCTCCAAACTCAGCCAGCCATTGAATGCGCAGTTGCTCGAAGGCGATGATGACGATGACGCCCTCGACACTGCCACCGATAGCGACGCTCCCCTTGCCGCCCGCGCCCAAGCGGTCGCTGAAAAAATTGTCGAGCGCATTGTCGAAGTCCCTATTGAGGTGGAAGTCGCGCGCGGACAAGACCGCCGCAAGCTGCCCCACCGGCGCAAAGGCTACACGCAAAAAGCCACCGTGGGCGGACACAAGGTGTACCTACGCACCGGGGAATATGAAGACGGCACCATTGGCGAGCTGTTCATCGACATGCACAAAGAAGGCGCGGCTTTCCGCTCGCTGATGAATAACTTTGCGATTGCCGTTTCGATTGGCCTGCAATATGGCGTGCCGCTGGAAGAATTTGTCGAAGCTTTCACCTTCACCCGCTTTGAACCGGCAGGTCTTGTGCAAGGCAATGATACAATCAAGAATGCCACCTCGCTGCTGGATTATATCTTCCGTGAGCTGGCGGTCTCTTACCTTGGCCGCGATGACCTCGCCCATGTCAAACCCGATGACCTGCAGATCGACGCGATGGGCGCCGGTGAAGACGAAGGGAAAGATCCGCATGACGATGGCAAAGACGATGCGGTCATCAACACAGTAGTGAAAAGCGTCGCGTCACAAGGGTACTTACGCTCTAACTTGCCAAACAATCTCGTGGTCCTCAAGAACCGCACCAAGCGCAGCGAAGAGATGCGGCAAGCCATGGTCGGTGATGAGGTTGTCGAGGAACAAGACATCCAAGCGACCTTTGAACAACTCAGCGTCGAGGTCGAACACGCTGCGACAGGCACGGCAGGATCGCATCCGGTGGGCCAATCGGTCGAACGCATCGAAAAAGAGCTCGACGCCAAACGCGCCCAAGAAGCTCGCATGAAGGGGTATGAAGGCGACGCCTGCGGCTCGTGCGGCAACTTTACCCTGGTGCGCAACGGCACGTGTTTGAAGTGCGACACCTGCGGTGGGACGACTGGGTGTTCATAGCCTTGTCATCACGGACCGCGAGCTATGCGAGCGTGATCCGGAAATATAAAAACCACACTTGTCATCCTCGGGACAAGCCCGAGGATGACAATGAGAGGGTACAACTCAGCCCTACGCTGGCACCCAGTGGTCCTCAATGGAACCGCGGAGCATGGACCGTTTGCCGACATAATCCGGCACGCCGGAATGGATGCAGGAATGGTTATCCCACATGATCAGGTCGCGGTTCGACCACCGGAAACGGCATTGATATTTGAGCTGTGTCGAATGCTCGTTCAGCATGCTGATCAAGTGACGGCTTTCAATCGGCTCTAGCTCTTTGATGCGTTTGACCCAACTTTGATTGACATAGAGAAATTTGCGGCCTGTCACTGGATGCGTGCACACAAGGGGATGCTCCATAGGCGGGAAGTTTTCGCGCATGATTTTGAGATACTCAAACCCCTCGGGTTTATCGGTATTGAGCAGCCCGACATCCATGCCATAGGCGAGCACATCATGCACCGCCGTCAGGCCTTCGCAAAAGCGCTTCATCGAGTCTGACAAATCGTCATAAGCTTTGTACATATTGGCAAACAGCGTATCGCCGCCTGCCGCCGGAACATCCAGCGCATAGAGCATCGCGCCCATGCTGGGATATTGGCGGTAGGAATGATCGACATGCCAGCGCAAATCTTGCGTGGTTTTGCGATTGGGATCGATATTGCCTTTAAACTCATGCACGCCCGGTGCGCTTTCATCTTGTAACTTTGGAATAAACGGCTCGTCTTCCAGCGTGCCCCATTGCTCGCAGAAGGCTTTGAAGTTCGCAGGATTCATGTCTTGGCCGTGAAAGAAAATCACCAAATGCTCATGCAAGGCGTGTTTCACTTCGGCAAAAACCTCGTCCGGCATGGGTTTTGAGAGATCAACACCGTCAACCTCGACGCCGCAGGCCCCCGCATATGGCGTGAGTTTAATATGTTTATAGGTTTGAATGTCTTGATAAGTCATGGCGAGTCCTCATTCTTACGGCCTTTGTGGTTCGAGACACGCATCCTCATGTTCCATGAGTCTGCGCCCTCACCATGAAGGCCTAATCCAAATCCTTCATCCTGAGGAAGCGCGAAGTGCTGTCTCGAAGGATCAAGGATTTGAGATCACGTTGTCTCATGATAAGACATTACGCCAACCACCCGCGCCATGACACAGATCAAAAACCCGCGTGCCAATATGTGGCACACAATGCAAGCCATTCGCAGTTAGTCTTTTTTGGCTTCCGGTGGCAGAGCCACACGCACATGCACTTCGCGCAATTGATGAGAATCCGGTTCCGCAGGCGCATTCATCAGCAAATCTTCGGCTTGCTGGTTCATCGGGAACATGGTGACTTCGCGGATATTCACCTGATCCGCCAGCAGCATAACCACCCGATCCACACCCAAGGCAATGCCGCCATGCGGCGGCGCGCCATATTTGAAGGCGTTCAACATACCGGCAAATTCAGTTTCCACTTGCGCGCGGCTATAGCCTGCAATCTCAAAGGCCTTGAACATGGTTTCGGGGTGATGGTTTCGGATCGCGCCGGAGCCAAGCTCATGTCCGTTACAGACCAGATCGTATTGCAGGCCCATCACCTCAAGCGGATCTTTGTCTTGCAAATCCTTCAAACCATTTTCTGGCATTGAAAACGGGTTATGGCTGAAGTCGATGCGCTTTTCGGTTTCGTTATACTCATAGAGTGGGTAATCGGTGATCCAGACGAATTTGAAAATATCTTTTTCACAGATGTCGAGCTCATTCCCAATACGAATGCGGGCTTCACCGGCCAGGCGCGCTGCGGCGCTTTCTTTATCGCAAGCGAAGAACAGGGCATCGCCGGATTTGATCCCCGCGATTTTCGCCAGTTGACCTTGCACGTCTTCAGGCACGAATTTTGCGATCGGCCCTTTGCCGATGAGCTTACCACCATCCTCTTCAAAGATAATATAGCCAAGACCAGCCGCACCCATGTCTTTGCGTGCCCAATCATTCAACTTGTCAAAGAAGCTGCGCGGCTTTTCGGCTGCGCCCGGCGCTGGGATCGCGCGGACGACCGCACCCAAATCGATCTGCGACTTAAACGCTTTAAATGTGACGCTCTCTTGATTGAACGCCTCCGTCACATCGACAATTTCAATTGGGTTGCGCAAATCCGGTTTGTCATTGCCATATTTCAACATCGATTCTGCAAATGTGAGACGCGGGAACGGATGGGAGGTGACCGCCCGGCCCTCCGCATGCTGAGCAAAGACGTCATAGGTCACACCGCCAATGGCGTCCAAAACATCGTCCTGGGTGACGAAGGACATCTCTACGTCGAGCTGATAGAACTCTCCCGCCGAGCGATCGGCCCGCGCGTCTTCATCACGGAAGCACGGCGCGATCTGATAATAGCGGTCAAAACCTGACACCATGATCAATTGCTTAAACTGCTGCGGCGCTTGAGGAAGCGCATAGAATTTTCCAGGATGCAGACGGCTTGGCACCAAAAAGTCCCGCGCCCCTTCTGGACTTGAGGCCGTCAGAATTGGCGTCTGAAAATCAAAAAAGCCACGCGCATCCATGCCTTCGCGCATGGCTTTGATGACGCTGGTGCGCAGCATGATGTTTTTGTGCAAAGTCGCGCGGCGCAAATCGAGGAAACGGTAGCGCAAACGCAATTCTTCCGCATAATCCGGCTCGCCAAAAACAGGGAGAGGTAACTCGTCCGCAGCCGATTGCACATCAACCTCTTCGATGCGGATCTCAACGTGTCCTGTGGGGAGGTTATCGTTGATGGTGTCTGCACTCCGCGCCAGGACGGGGCCTGAGACTGTGATCACACTCTCTACCCGAATACGCTCAAGCTGCGCAAAGTCCTTATTATCCGGCTCTACCACACATTGGGTCAGACCATAATGATCACGCAGATCGATGAATAAGAGACCGCCATGGTCGCGCTTGCGGTGAACCCAGCCAGAAATGCGGACATGTTCCCCCACATGGGTCTCGCGAAGTTCGCCACAGGTATGCGAGCGGTAAGCGTGCATTGTCATCGTCTTTCTTCGATATTCGGTCGCCCCCGGATGGGGCGATGCCGGACCTCCATTTGAAGCGCGCAAAAGCGCATGACAAGGCCCATTTGTCAAGAGATTCCCCTTATTTCCGGGGTAGGCAGCTTCATTCTCCGGTCAGGACCAACAGAGTTCCGCGGTGGGGGCAGACAACAGGACGCT
>JANQLI010000167.1 GCA_028280675.1 Alphaproteobacteria bacterium | reverse complement strand
AATCAGGCGGTCGGCCAAGGTCGATTTGCCATGATCAATATGGGCGATAATCGAAAAATTCCGGATGTGGGCCAAATCGGTCATCGGGCGCGGCGGGTCCTTCACATTTAACGCGCCCGTTTAGCATTGCCGCCCTCAAAGGGGAAGGGGCATTTATGCGAAAAGCCCCAATGCTATGGGTTTTTTGTGGCCTCATCACGCCTTCACATCGATGTGATGTCGGATGCGCAGGGGAGATGTGATCGATTATTGACAGGCGTGCGTAATCTTAGGCAACACGGTCAGAAATCTAGCTGGCCACGAACAGCCAAGAGGAGCCAACCCATGAAAGCCCTATTAAGCACGATCCAGGGACGTTTTGTGTTTGTCGCCGCCACATTTAGCGTTGTCAGCATTGCGATGATCAGCACGTTTGAATTTGCAACCCAAGCGATGACGTTTTAAGTCGCGCTATACCCAACTCGGAAGTCGTTTTTCATCTCCAGTGTATCGCACAAGGAAATATCTTTACCCCCAAGGATGACCCTAGAACGTCCCTCTCATCATCCGCAGATGCTTCTACGGTTTGATACAGAAAAACGACTTCCGTTTTTTCTTACTTCATTTTGTTGATATACTTCCCCCATACGCGTGGGAGGCAATTATGAATTTTATCACTAATCTATTTGCGCTGTTTGGCATGGTGACATTGATTCTCGTCACTTGGTCCATGGCGGATCCCGAGAATGCACCTGTTCAGATTTCAGTTCAAAAGCATCCAAGTGAATACCTGAACTGGAGATAATCGAACTTGCTTGGGAGGCTGACCATGAGACTATTTATACTTTCATATGCTCTTTTAATATGCTTATCAGTTTCTTCTTATTCTCAAGAGGATAGCCGTATAATTGTTGGGGCATCACAAGATGAGAATGGATATATAGTTTCTGTTTGCAACCCAAATGAATCTTGGTTCATCAGAAGTTTAGAGCAAACAGTGACAGATATAGAGAACGGGATAAAATATTTAACTTACTGCTCAGCGGATGATAGAAAGGGAGAGGTGATCATTAAGAAAATTGGAGAAGATGGAACTAAAAGGAAAACAATAACAACCACTGGAGATGGCAGCACATGTAACAATCTTGATAAGCTGCCAGATTGTTCCCTACTTTTAACTAATCAGGGTGAAAGCTGATTCCTAATTCAACTCATCAAGTAAGCGCCGCGCGATGACTTGCGCTTGAATTTCACCGGCACCTTCAAAGATATTCAAGATGCGCGCATCGCACAGCACGCGGCTGATGGGATATTCCAGTGCAAAGCCATTGCCGCCGTGAATTTGCAATGCGTTATCCGCTGCCGCCCAAGCGACCCGTGCAGCGAGCAGTTTCGCCATCCCTGCTTCGAGATCGCAGCGATGATCGAGATCTTTTTCCCGCGCCGCAAAATAAGTGAGTTGGCGCGCGATCATAATTTCCACGACCATGGAGACAATTTTCCCATACACGCGGGGGAATTCGAAAATGGGGCGTTTAAACTGATGACGATCAAGTGCGTATTGCAACCCTATCTCAAGCGCTGACTGTGCGACGCCGACAGCGCGGGCGGCGGTTTGAATGCGCGCTGATTCAAAGGTGCGCATCAATTGCTTAAAGCCTTGGCCTTCGACGCCCCCAAGCAGGTTTTCGGCTTTGACTTCGAAGTTATCAAACCGTAGCTCATATTCTTTCATGCCGCGATAACCGAGCACTTCAATCTCACCGCCGGTCATGCCATCGGCCGGGAAGGGGTTGGCGTCGTCGCCGCGCGGTTTTTCGGCAATCAACATCGAGAGGCCTTTATACCCATCCGTGTTCGGATCGGTGCGGGTCAGCAAGGTCATCATGTCGGTGCGCGCCGCGTGGGTGATCCATGTTTTGTTGCCGGTCACTTTATAGGTGTCGCCGTCTTTGATCGCGCGGGTGCGCAGCGAGCCAAGGTCCGAGCCTGTATTGGGTTCCGTAAAGACGGCGGTGGGGAGCACTTCTCCACTGGCGAGAAGCGGCAACCACTTTTCTTTTTGGACGTCCGTGCCGCCACCCAAGATAAGCTCTGCGGCAATTTCCGAGCGGGTGCCGAGCGAACCGACACCGATATAGCCGCGGCTAAGTTCTTCCGAAACCACGCACATGGCCGTCTTGCCCATGCCGACCCCGCCATATTCTTCGGGGATGGTCAGGCCAAAGACGCCAAGCGCTGCCATCTCATTAATGATCTCTATCGGGATGAAATCATCTTTGAGATGCCATGTATGGGCGGGTTCGACAACTTTTTCATCGGTAAAGGCACGGAATTGGTCGCGCACCATGGTTAGCGTTTCATCCAGGCCCGTCTCACCGAAGGTGGGCGCGCCTTTTTGGTCTTGGATCAGTTGCGCGAGGCGCGCTTTGACGGCCTCGCTATTGCCGTTTTGGGTGAGAGTTTGCACGGCAGGGGTCATCAGTGTGCGCTGATCGTCTTGGCTGAGACCCATATCTTGCGGGCGCACAATCTCATTTTGCGTCATGGGGATACCGCCATAGATTTGCCAGAGATATTCCCCAAAGGCGGCCTGCAGGATGAGTTGCTCCATCTCGCCAAAACGGCCTTCGCCTTGCAAACGGTCGGCCCAAGCATGCATTTCCCGCAAGCCCATGACATAGGTGGCCAGCCAGGCGAGGCCATGGGCGGCGACTTGGTGCTTGTCCACTTGCGGGCCCTTCACCACACCGTCTTCTGTACATAGAGCGTGTACGGAGGATGTTACCTGCTTAAGAAAGGCCTGTGCTGTCTCTGCCGCGTCACACGTCAGGTCTAACAAGTTGTCTAATAGCGGCGACGCTTCAGCTTTATCGGCAAGGACATTCATGTTTGTCTCATATGGTTTCGTTTTGAGTCATCCCGGACCACGAGCTAAGCGATGTGAGATCCGGGGTCTCCTTCATCCCCAACCAAGCGCTAGGATGACAATACGCGTATTACCCCTGATCGCCTGCCTCAATGGCGTCTTCCACCGTGCGCATGCCAGGATATTTGGCCGACACTAGCACCGCCATGTTCCCAGGCAGGTGTTCGTTATTCCACATTTTGGTGTGCGCTTTCGGAATATCTTTCCAAGAAAACACTTCCGACATGCACGGGTCAATGCGCCGCTCAATCACAAGCTGGTTGGCTTGGCTGGCTTGTTTGAGATTGGCAAAGTGGCTGCCTTGCACCCGCTTTTGCCGCATCCAGAGGTAACGCGCATCCATGGTCAGGTTATAGCCGGTCGTCCCTGCGCAAATCACCACCATGCCGCCCGTTTTGACGACAAGGACAGAGACCGGGAAGGTGGCTTCTCCGGGATGTTCAAAAACGCAATCCACGTCGTTGCCTTTGCCGGTAATGTCCCAAATGGCTTTGCCGAACTTGCGCGCTTCTTTCATATACGCATTGAAGCCTTCGCCGTTTACCTCGGGCAATTGGCCCCAACAGTTAAAGTCTTTGCGGTTGATCACTGCTTTGGCGCCCATCGACATCACAAAGTCGCGTTTGTCTTCATCCGAAATCACGCCAATCGCATTGGCGCCGGTGACCGCACAGAGTTGCACGGCAAAAGACCCGAGGCCACCCGAGGCGCCCCACACCAACACATTATGTCCTGGTTTTAAAATGTGCGGGCGATGGCCGAACAACATGCGATACGCGGTGGCGAGTGTTAGCGTGTAACAAGCCGCCTCTTCCCAGGTCAGATGTTTCGGGCGTGGCATCAATTGTTGTGCTTGCGCGCGGCAGAATTGCGCAAACGACCCATCCGGGGTTTCATATCCCCAAATGCGTTGGCTGGGCGAAAACATCGGATCGCCGCCATTGCATTCTTCGTCGTCGCCATCATCTTGGTTACAGTGAATGACAACTTCATCCCCTACTTTCCAACGGGTGACTTTCGACCCCACCGCATAGATGATGCCTGACGCATCGGAGCCCGCAATATGATAGGGGTTTTTGTGACCGTCGAGAGTGGAAATCGGTTCGCCCAAGGACGCCCAGACACCGTTGTAATTGACACCTGCCGCCATCACCAGAACAAGCACTTCATTGCTATCGATGTCCCATGTGGGTAGGACCTCAAGCTGCATCGCGTCTTCAGGCGGGCCATGGCGTTCTTTGCGGATCGCCCAGGCATACATGTTCTTTGGGACATGCCCTAAGGGTGGGATTTCGCCCACTTCATAGAGGTCTTTTTTGGTTTCGCTCGCACGTGCGGGCGCTGTTTGTGCTTCAGCCATGGCGCATCTCCCCTGGACCAGGCGGTGAATTATCTTTATCAGGTTGCGCATGATCTGAAAAAATATCCTTAATATCAAGACATATTTTTGCACTGCAGCAATAATTATTTATGTTATATTACTTATAGATTATGGAAGATCGCCCCTGTTTTAGGTGCGTTGCGGTATCGCGCTGCAATAGAAAATGAGGGTAACTTATGGGGAAATATGACGAATCCGTAACGTCGGCAGGGGATGTTTCCGAGCGCTCTCAAGATCGGCCCCCAGACCGACCCCAAGATCGACCATGGATTTTTCGGACGTATTCAGGGCATTCAACCGCCAAAGCCTCGAATGCGCTCTACCGCACCAATATGGCAAAGGGCCAGACGGGTCTGTCGGTGGCCTTCGATTTGCCCACCCAAACCGGCTATGATTCGGATCATGTGCTGGCCAAGGGCGAGATTGGCAAAGTCGGGGTGCCGATTAGTCATTTGGGCGATATGCGCACCTTGTTTGATGGCATTGCGCTCGATCAGATGAACACCTCCATGACCATCAATGCGCCTGCGGCGTGGTTACTCGCTC
>JANQLI010000163.1 GCA_028280675.1 Alphaproteobacteria bacterium | reverse complement strand
GTGCAAAAGGTCACGGATATGACGCTTGATCATGACTCGGTGGAGCGTGAGCTCGCTTTGGTCAAAGTCGCCTGCACGGGAGAAAAGCGCGTGGAAAGTTTGCGGCTCTCGGAAGCCTTTCGCGCCCGCGTCATTGACACCACCCATGAATCGTTTGTCTTCGAGCTGACGGGCGCGCCCAGCAAGCTCGATGCCTTTGTCAATCTTATGCGGCCTTTGGGCCTGGTTGATGTCTCCCGTACAGGTGTGGTAGCCATCGCCCGTGGCGCCGAGGGGATGTAAGCATTTCCAGGAAAAGTGGAAAACCGGTTTTCCGTCCGGAAATGCGAAATTAGGAAATGTAACATTTCGGACAAGTTGAGTGCCCGCGGGGTGTGGGCCAAGAAAGGGATAAAAAAATGCGCGTTTATTATGATCGCGACGCTGATGTCAATTTGATCAAGGGGAAAAAGGTCGCCGTCATTGGCTATGGCAGCCAGGGCCATGCCCATGTGCTGAATATGCGGGACTCCGGTGTGACCGACGTTGTTGTGGCGTTGCGTGAAGGGTCTGCCTCGGCGGCCAAGGCCGAAGGCGAAGGCATCAACGTGATGTCTGTGGCCGATGCTGCCAAATGGGCCGATGTGCTAATGATGCTGACGCCAGACGAATTACAAGCGGACATTTATAACGATCATCTCGCCGCCAACATGAAAGAAGGCGCGGCTCTTCTGTTTGCCCATGGGTTGAATGTGCACTTCAACTTAATCGAACCGCGCAAAGACATCGACGTGTTGATGGTCGCGCCAAAAGGCCCAGGTCACACGGTGCGCGGCGAATACCAGCGCGGCGCCGGTGTGCCGTGTTTGATTGCGGTGCATCAAGACGCCACAGGCAATGCGCAAGACATTGGTTTGTCGTATGCCTCTGCCATTGGCGGTGGTCGTGCCGGGATTATCGAGACCACCTTTAAAGAAGAATGCGAAACAGACCTCTTCGGCGAGCAAGCGGTTCTCTGTGGCGGGATTGTGGAGCTCATTCAAAACGGTTTCGAAACGTTGGTCGAAGCGGGCTATGCCCCAGAGATGGCCTACTTTGAATGTTTGCATGAAACCAAATTGATTGTCGATTTGATCTATGAAGGCGGCATCGCCAACATGAACTACTCCATCTCGAACACCGCCGAATATGGCGAATATGTCTCTGGCCCGCGCGTTGTCGATCAGCGCTCGAAAGCGGCGATGAAAGAAGTCTTGGAGGACATCCAAACCGGCCGCTTCACGCGCGATTGGATGCTGGAAAACAAAGTCGGGCAAACCAACTTTAAAGCCATGCGCGCCAAATCAGCCGCGCATCCGATTGAAGAGGTTGGTGCCAAACTGCGCGCCATGATGCCGTGGATTGCCGAAACCAAAATGGTCGATAAAGAGAAGAACTAAACTCTTCACACACGTCTTCAAAAAGCCCCCGGGGTTTTCCGGGGGCTTTTTTTGTGCGTCATTGTCATTCCCGCGAAAGCGGGAATCCATTGGCTTCTCAAAAAGCCTATAGTCTTCTATGATATGCAAAGGCTAATGGATCCCCGATCACGCTCCCTGTCGGTCGCTGTCGAGGATGACACATGAAATGCGGGGCATATGACAAACCTGTTCATCCGGACACTGAGTATTTTGCATTGGGTGCTTGTGGTCTATGCGTTGGTTGGATGGGCCGCGCCCACAAAAACGTGGCTGCTCGCTTATCTCATTTATGTCCCAGCCATGGTGGTGCATTGGTCGCTGAACGGCAATGTCTGTATCGTCAATTCGATTGAAACGTGGCTAGCCACCGGGAAATGGCGCGCGCCGGACCAAAACCCGGAAGAAGGGGCGTTCATTATCACCAACATGCAAAAGTGGTTCGGCTGGGCGCCGCAAAAACAAACCTTTGATATTGGCACGCGTGTCGTGCTTGCGATACTTTGGATCGTGGCCTTCTGGCGTTGGTGGGGGATATGACAAGTCTATATTTAAGTAATGATCTTGTTTATCTAGCTCATTGCGCATGATGTCATCCCGCGACTTGATCGCGGGATCTATATGTATCATCCTTTTC
>JANQLI010000159.1 GCA_028280675.1 Alphaproteobacteria bacterium | reverse complement strand
TCTCTTTCAAAGTGGCGCATTGCGAGGACGATGGCCCGCCAGCCGCTATGCGACGCTGATCATCGGTGGACTTGCTATCGGTTTACCGCTCAGCACGATTGGGATGATTCAAAGTATCAATCAGAATTGGGACCCGCTTTTCACATTGGGCGTTGCACAGCATATCAATTATATTGGTCAACTGATCACCTGCTGCGGGGTTGTGGCGGCAGCGATGCTCTTCCTCAAACACAAATGGCTTCAAAAGCTCATCCGCGCCATCGTCACAGCAGGACGCGCTATGTTAAGTCACACTGTTCTGATCGTTATCGTTCTGACATATCTCTATTTCCCCTTTGGTTTGGGACGTGCAGGGGATGTATCTTGGAATGAATTGTTGCTTCTGAGTACAGCCTTTGCAGTGTTCCAACTCATTGTCTCACCCTTGTGGCTGAAATATTTCTATTTTGGCCCTGCCGAATGGATCGCCCGTACCTGGCTTTATGATAAGCGCTTGCCCATGGCGCGGCTGGACCGCCTTATGTCATTTTAGCAAAGGGCGACTTTGGATAAGGTCATGTCTCTTATTCAGAAAGAGATACACCAACCATGCATCCGTTACATGCTGCAACATTCCATATTCCTGACATGGCTGCGGGCTTACGCTTCTACAGGGATGTGCTTGGTTATCGCATTCAATCAGAAAGCACTGTGAGCGCCGCTCTTGCGGTGTCATGGCATGCGGAAAAACTAGCCGGCGCCATATCCGTCCTTATGGCGCCCGAGGCTGGCTCTGCGGGCGGTCACATTCGGCTGATTGAAAGTCCCGATGCAATCTCCTGTATCCCTTTTCAACACTATGGATGGTGCGGCGTCGAATTTGCCGTGCAAGATAATCTTACTCTTGCGCAACACTTAAAAGAGGCAGGATGTGACATCCTTATGGAGCCGATGCCACCCTATCGTCCTATGGCGGCGGCCGGTCTGTTTGGTGAAGGTTTGTTGTTCAACGAACCGCAAGAAAAGAATCCGTTTCATTACACCGTCATTGATACGAAGTCACCTGTCGATCAAATTGCGATTGCGGTTCTTGCCTGCCGGGATCGCACCATTTCTGAAGATTTCTATGGACAGTTACTGGGCGCAAAACCGGGACACCGCGCAGAAATGCCTCTGCCCTTTGCAAATAAGGCCATGGGGCTTTCGGAAGAGACGGTCTACCAAACAGGAGCAATGCGCGTGGGGCGCACGCCTTTTATCGAGATCGATCAATATCCACAGGCATCTGATCAAAGCACGCCACCTGGACTTTTACCACCAGGCTTGGCTCTGGCAACATTTCGTATTCCATCCTTTGATCATCTGTCTACTGATTTAGTGAGCGACCCTCTCAATGATTCTGATCCATTTTATGGCGGTCAGCGGTCAGCAACATGTCTTGGCCCAGATGGCGAACGCATTGAGCTCATTGAGTGGGCAGATTAAGGCGCATCCTATGACGCAAATGAATACGCAGGTCGTTCTCAAAAAACCCTTGCAAGGCAATCCATCCGCTGAAGACTTTGCTCTGCGAGACGTCGCGATGCCCACCGTGAAGGACGGTGACGTTTTGGTGCGGCACATCTATCTCTCCCTCGACCCGTATCAACGAAGCGCCATGTCTGGCCGCCATATGAGCGCCGATGGCCCCCTTGCGGAGAATCAAATGCCTTCCGGTGGCACTGTTGGGCAAATCGTGCAGTCACGCCATGCTGCCTTCTCTGAAGGCGATTATGTCCTCCATCATGGAGGATGGCAGGCTTATTCGGTGAGCAATGGCGAAGGCATGCGCACACTTGACCCCGCCAAAGCGCCGCTTTCAACCTATCTCGGTATCCTTGGCATGCCAGGGCTGACCGCCTATGCCAGCATCATCAAGCTTGCACACGTACAAGCGGGGCAAACAGTTCTGGTCTCCGCAGCAGCCGGCCCTGTGGGCTCCACCATCGGTCAAATCGCCATTCAAAAAGGCGCCCGCGCTGTTGGGATTGCTGGTTCTGATGAGAAGTGCCGGTATGTGACAGAGGTTTTTGGCTTTGATGCCTGCATCAATTACAAGGATGCGCATTATCTTGACCATTTGAAATCCGCCCTTCCCGATGGCGCCGACATTTATCATGATAATGTCGGCGGGCAGATGCTGATCGATGCGATGGGCTGCCTGAAAGACTATGGCACGGTCATCTTATGCGGATTGATTAGTCAGTATAACGACCCGTCCCGCGCCGTGAATTTGCCCGTAGCGCTTCCCATTGTAAAAAGAGCCGTGATGAAAGGCCTCGTCGTGTATGACTTTGAAGATCATTATGATGATTTCCTTGATTTGGTTGCTCCCTGGGTGAAACACGAAACGATTAAATACAAAGAAGACCGTGTTGATGGCTTAGAGCATACGGGCGCTTTATTTGCGAAGTTAATGAATGGACAAAATTTTGGCAAAGCCCTGGTCGTGATCGACCCTGAAGAAGACATACATCATACATAAAGAGTAAGGATAATTTTATGGTCGCGGGTTTCCCACTCACCGAAACCACAGACATCCAACGCCATTTCGTGATGGTCGGCAATCGGGCTGTGCATTATTTGCGCGCCGGTGAAGGCCCATGTGTGGTTTTATTACATGGCTCACCGGAATCGTCTCTCGCTCTGATCAGTTTGATCAATATCCTGAAAGACCGTTTTACTGTCATCGTACTCGACAATCCAGGATGCGGTAATTCAGATCCCCTTGAGGCTGAACAGCCGGACATTCCCGATTATGCAGATGCGCTACGCGATACCTTAGACGCTTTAGACATTACGACATGCGCGATCTATGGCTTTCACACAGGCGCTGCCATTGGCGGACATTTCACGCGCCATCACCCAGAGCGCGTCTCTCTGTTTATCGCGAATGGCTATCCGATCTTCACCAAAGACGAACGCGACGATATTCTTGAAAATTATCTCACACCCTTCGTGCCATCCTGGGATGGCGCACATGTGGCGTGGGCATGGGCGCGCTTTCAAGAACAAGTAACGTTTTTTCCGTGGCATGCGACGGATCGCGCACATCGGATGAACCGCACCTATTATCCTGCCGATTATACACAGTTTGCCTGTCTACAATTGTTTCGCGCTGGTGATGCTTATCGCGCCAGTTATCATGCCGCCTTCGCCTATGAAGGCGAACATCTCTTGCCGGACTTTACATCACCGGTTGTCATTAGTGCGATGGGAGTCGATCCGTTAATGGCACATTTGGACCGGCTTGATAACCTTTCCGATAGTGTTCGCGTGATTCCAATGCAAGGGACAGTGCCGGAAGCCTATGAAGCTTATGGACACTTACTTGAAAAATACCCCGCCGCGCCGCCTCCCCCGGCGCCAAAGGCCGCGCCTGGTCAAAATGGCGTTGTGCAAGATTTCATTTCTGCGGGCGGCGGACAAGTTTATGTGCAATACCGCCATGGCGAAGGACGGCCGCTCATCCTCTTGCATGGCCCCGCAGATTCATCGCGCCAATTCGACAGCCTTTTGCAATCCTCACAAACCGCCCGCCCTCTCTATGCGTTTGATCTGCCAGGCAATGGCGAATCCGACAACACATATACCGATGGCGTGATGACCACAAAAGCTGCAGCCGAAAAAGTCGCCGCCTGCCTTGATACGCTTGGCCTTGCAGATGCCGATATTCTTGGCCTTTATGGCGGCGCAACAATCGCTATTGAGCTGGCACAATTACGCCCGCAACAGATTCAGGCCCTGAAACTGATTGGCGTTGCTGACTACACGGACGAACAGCGTCAAGACCTTTTAGACAATTACACACCGGACCTCACGCCAACATGGGATGGCACGCACCTTATCACGGCATGGCGCATGCTGCGGCTGCAAGGCCTATTCTGGCCATGGCATCACATGTCAGCAGAAAGCATCATTTGGGATGAACCGGACGTGGATGTAGATGACCTGCAAGTGCGTTTTGTCGATTTGATGAAATGCGCCAGCACGTATCACAACAATTACCGCGCCGAATTTACCTATGATGTTGTGGCAAATCTGAAAAACGTTTCAATACCCGTCACGATTGGGCTTTGGAAACGCGATCCAATGCGCCACGCCGCGCAAGAGGTCGCTGACGCATGTGGGTTCGCCACCATAGATCTGCCGCGAGAAATGAAGATGTGGGCGCTATAACAAAAAGAGCGACAGCGCCGGGAAGGCGATAACAATCGCAAGGCCAATCAACATGATGATGATAAACGGAATCACAGCTTTGCAGATCGTCCAGAAATCTTCGCGGAACGCGCCCATGGCGACAATTAAATTCAGCCCCAGCGGCGGCGTTAAGTAACCGATCTCCAAGTTCACAATCATCATGATCCCGAAATGCACAGCATCCATGCCGTACTCAGCCGATGTCGCCAAAGGCTGCAGTAATGGCGAGAGGATCAAAATGGCCGATCCAATATCGACGATGAACCCGACAAGCAGCAAGACCAAGTTAGTCGTTAAGATAAAGGCGAGTTTTGACTCAACGGTTCCAGTGAGCAATTCAACTAATTGCGCTGGGATTTGCTGATAGGTCATAAAAATATTGAAACTGGTGGCGAAAGCGAGAAGCGGAAAGAGACTGCCAAGCAGCTTTGCGGTCTCGCCAGTCACCTCATACAAATCACCGAACGTCATGTCCCGGTGAATGAACATCTCCACAATCAGAGCCGTCAGAACAGCAACCGCAGCCGATTCTGTTGGTGTGAAGTAGCCGGAATAAATCCCGCCTAAGATGATCCCAGGGGTCAATAACGAAAAAAGAGACCGGCGAAACGTGTAGACAATATCGTGCACATTAAACTTTCCTCGGGGGCGATCCCGATTCACAACCAGCGAATAGACCATCATGAGACTGGTCAACACGATGGCAGGACCAATACCTGCAATAAAAAGGTCGGCAATCGAAGTTTGCGTCATCACGCCATAAAGAATGAGCGGGATACTGGGAGGAATAATAATGCCGAGTGTGCCTGCAGCGCAGAGGGCGCCAAGCGCATAGGATTTTGAATAGCCTTCCTGCAGCAAGGCCGGGTACATGATGGAGCCCACAGCAAGCAGCGTCACCGTCGATGAGCCTGAGATCGCCGCAAACACAGCACAAGACAGAATAGTCGCGAGGGCCAAGCCGCCGGGAATAGGCGCGGTTAAGGCGCGCATCAATTCGATCAGGCGGACGGCAATCGACCCGCGCGCCATGATCGATCCGGCAAGAAGATAAAGCGGGATCGAGAGCAAGACCTCTTTACTGGATGCGGTGAAGACCGACTCGACGATAAACATCGGGTCGTTATTGATGTCGCCCCAAAAATAGTTGGCCATGAACACAGCCGTGCCGAGCACCACAACCACATTTTGCCGCAACAGAATGAGCGCGACGACAACTGCAAAGATAAGCAAACCCATCATAGCATGGGGTCCTCATCCTCGTCGTCGATCCCATGATCATCTTCAAGGGGGCGCAACGCCGGGTAGATGAAATAAATCACGTGACGCACTGCGCCCATCCCAAAAGCAAAAACAATGACCAATTGAAACGGCCATAAGATCCAATGAATCGTGTGCACACGCTCTTCCAGTGCAGCGGTATCGCGCACTACATATACCGCCACCACCGCCACAAAGAGATAAAACACAGCCGTTACAAGATCAGAGAGGCGCAAGATGACCGGCTGCCAAGAGGCTGTTAGCACATCATCAGCAAATCGCGGCCGCAAATGGACGCCGCTTGATGTCGCAAGGCCAAGAGCAATAAAAACCAAGATCACCATGGCAATGGTCGCCCTTTGGCTCGCGCCATACCAGCCAATGCCGACAATTTCCCGCATGCCGACATCAACCATCAGGATCAAGGCCATGGCGGCGAACGCCAGAAAGCAGATCGCCATTTCAAGTTTATGAAGGGCGTTTAAAAAACGCTCTAGGCTGGTCATTCCGCCTCACCTTGTGTTGACGTTTTGGGCTCAGCATCATTGCGCTGACGAAAGGCTTTTTTTCCTTCAAGAATGACATCATAGATCATCTGCGAGTCGCCGCCGACCTCCTCAATGATTTGATGAACAAGCGGTTTCGACACTTCGATCCACGCGGCACGTTCTTGTGGGGTCGGTTCGATAATCTCAATGCCTTCGTCCCGCATATTTGCGATCAAAGCAGTCATCAACCCACGAACGGCAGCCCGGTCCTTTGCGGCCGGACGAAAGGCCTCCATCAGCACGGTTTGCTGTTCAGGCGTAGCGGACTCAAACCATTCTAAATTGGCCAACTGGCCGCCTGTGTCATAGGAGTGATGAGTCAGTGTCACATGGGTTGCATAAGGACGTGTGCTGAAATAGTGAAACACTAGGTTACTTGTTCCGCCACGCACCAACCCTCTCTGGAGCGCTGGCACCAAGTCCATACTGCCGACCGGAATGGAATTCGCGCCCACGCCCTTTAGAAAGACTTGCGCGGCAATATTTGGCGCGCCGCGTAACTTAATATTCTTTGCATCTTCGGGAAGACGGACGGGTCTATTTGCATAGAGGTCGGTCCAGCCCACCTCATTCCAACGCAAAAGCGCAATGCCTTTTTTGGCGAACAATTTGCGCGCGGGCTCAAGCAGGTAATTGTCATAGACAAAATCCACCTCTTCTTCCGATTCAAACAAATACGGCGCCATGGCGACAGTCATTTCGGGCACGATGACCGCCATGCCTGATAAAGACGCGCCGACAATTTGCACGCGGTTCCGTCTTAAGGCGCGGAGAGATTCATCTTCATTGCCGACTTCGCCGCGAATGAGATATTCAAGCGTGACATCTTGCTTATTCTGATCGACCGCAGCTTTAAAATCTGTCCACGCATCATCCCATGGTGTGTTCGGGGCGGCGACAGCGGCCACGCGGCCAAAGAGAGAAGTCTCCGCTTGAGATGTCACAGGAGTGACGGCAAGCAAAGCTGCACACCACACCACGCA
>JANQLI010000145.1 GCA_028280675.1 Alphaproteobacteria bacterium | reverse complement strand
TCTAACGCTTTAAGATCCAATTTTTGTACCGACTTCCCCATTAGAGACCGGTAAAGATCCGTTCCCAGCGGGTCGCGCTAAACCACTTCCAAATTTTCCACAATTGTGAAGACCCATCGGTGGAGAAGAAAATGACTTCCGCCTTCCCGACAAAGTTTTCAAAGGGAATATAGCCCACAGTGGGAAAACGGCTATCTGTTGAATTATCACGGTTATCGCCCATGGCGAAGAAGTACCCAGCCGGAACAACAAAGGTCGTGGTGTTATCTGCCCGACCGCGATCAATCAGATCGTGCGTCACATATGTCACACCGTTGGGTAAGGTCTCCCGGAACTGCCTCACAGTGACCGCATTCCCGAAACGATCTTTGGTGACATAATCTTCGAGCCGCTCGCGTTTAACCTCTTTATCGTTGATATAGAGGACACCATCGCGAATCTGGACACGGTCACCCGGTAAGCCAATGATGCGTTTGATATAGTCCGTGCGGCCATCGGAAGGCAGTTTGAAGACAGCCACATCCCCCCGTTCCGGCTCAGAGCCCATAATGCGCCCTTCAAAAATATGAGGGCTAAAAGGAAAGGAATGACGGCTCAAGCCATATTCATATTTCGCCACGAAGAGATAATCCCCCACCAATAGGGTTGGGATCATGGAACCAGAGGGAATGTTAAACGGCTGATAGAGGAAAATCCGAATAAACAAAGCAATACAAAGGGCATAGGCGACTGTCTTCAAATTATCTACCCAGATCTGGACATGGGACGCCCCGTCATGATCGAGATTCAATGCATTGGCGAGTAAACGTGTGAGCCAGGAAAACTGTTCATCCTCGGCTTCCGTGACTGGCTCTTTAGTCTCTGGATTTTCAATACCTTCACTCATACCACACCTGATACGCCCCCAGCCAAAAAACGGCTCTTATCCCGATTCTTTCTATATATAGCGGAAAACCTTTAGAAAATATGCCTATAGTTCCGCCATATCAGGCGGAACCGCAGAAATAATGACAATGGCTTGGGCCAGCGGATAGTCATCTGTGATCGTTAAGTCAATCTTTGCCACCATCCCTTCCGGAGTGAGGCGCTCTAAATGAAGGGCCGCCCCGCCTGTGAGGGCCATGGTGGGTTTTCCGGATGGCAAGTTCACAACCCCCATATCGCGCCAATAGGTGCCCTGGCGCAGTCCCGTGCCCAAAGCCTTCGAGCACGCTTCTTTGGCGGCAAACCGCTTAGCATAGCTGGCGGCGCGGTTATGGCGGCGATCACTCTTGATCTGCTCAATCTCGGTAAAACAGCGCTGGACAAACCGATCTCCGAAGCGTTGCAGGGATTTTTCAACACGCCGAATATCGATGAGATCATTGCCGATGCCAAGGATCATACTGCTCTCACTCAAGCCGATTGAATGCGCGCGACCTCAGGCCGCGCTGTTAGGATCAGATCCTTCATACGCTTTATGGCGGAATCGAGACCACTAAAAACGCCTTCCCCGATGAGGAAGTGGCCGATATTCAGTTCCATCACCTCAGGAATAGCCGCAATGGGCTTGACCGAGTCAAAGGTGATGCCATGTCCGGCATGGACCTCAAGACCCAATTCATGAGCAAGGCGCGCGCCTTTACGTAATCGCTCAAGCTCTTCTTCTGCGCGGTCATAATCCTTGGCTGTGATCAGGTCACAATAGGTTCCGGTGTGGATTTCGATGACCTGCGCCCCACAGTCATGAGACGCCTCAATCTGCCCGGCGTCAGCATCAATGAAAAGAGACACGCGAATGCCCGCCTCTTTGAGGTCTTTCACAAATGGAACAAGGTTGTTATGCCCACCCTTCACATCCAAACCACCTTCAGTGGTGAGCTCTTGTCGCTTTTCAGGAACGAGACAACTTGCATGCGGTTTATGGCGCAGGGCGATTGACAACATCTCATCCGTTGCCGCCATTTCGAGATTCAATGGCACGTTGATCACTTGCATTAAAAGTTCAATATCTCGATCGCCAATATGCCGCCGGTCTTCCCGCAAGTGTGCCGTAATCCCATCGGCGCCCGCATTGGCCGCCAAGATAGCCGCACGCACCGGATCAGGATGCCCACCGCCGCGGGCATTGCGTATTGTCGCTACATGGTCAATGTTCACGCCCAAGCGCGGAACACAGATGTCGGTCGTCATGGCCGAAAGGCCCCCTTTAGTGGGTTGTCGGACTCATAATCCGCGCAATGCGAACCCGGCGTTTCGATGCATGGATCAATCGCTGGCGCCGATTGCGCTGGAACCCAACAACGGCTGTTCTCACAGCTACATAGCACAAAATGCCCACGGGAACACCCAGCGGGATAGACCCAAGGGCCATGCGCATAACAATAGGCCATGCCTGGTCAAAGGGTCCCCAAAGGGTGGAGAGAAAGCCGACTGAGCTGGCCACCGCCTCTTCCGTTGTGACGACATCACCCAGCATCGTAGCTCCCACCCAATAGATGGAATACCAAATCAATGGGAACGTCAGAGGGTTTCCAACAACGGTGCCCACGGCCGCCGCAATCAAATTCGCCCGGAAGAGATAGGCTAAGAGTCCACAGACAAGGAAATGAAACCCCATGAAAGGTGTGAAAGACGAAAATGCGCCAAAAGCAAACCCAAGCGCAATGGCATGGGGTGTCGCGCGTAGACGGTTAAGACGGATCCATAGGAATGTGAGATAACGATACCACCCCATATGAGGCCAGATCCAACCGCGCACCTTTTGAAGAAGTGTTCGTTCTGTCCGTCGTTTAAACACACATACCCCACGTTCCTGTGGTTGCTCTTGTTTTACGGCATTTGCAATGCCGGATTAACAAGTCCTTAAGCCTGATCTGCGCCTTTATATCTTTATAGGCGTTAACTCTAGGCCCTATTCACTAATGGAAAGTTAGAATATTGCAGATAATGGTTACTGAAGCGCCGATTCATCCCAGCGCGTGCGTTGGATTTGATTGACCACATTGGGCACTTTGAGGGCATTGATAATTTCGTTGAGATGCGTGACATCTGCAACAGCAACATCAACAATCAATTCTGCATAACCATCATCGTGATCAGAGATACGGACATTGGTAATGTTACCGTTATGACGCGCAATGATAGCGGCGACTTCTCCAAGCACGCCTGGTTCATTAATAACCGTTAAAATCATTTGCCCTACTGCCGTGATTTCTGCATCACGGTCCCAGGTAATATCCAGCCACCGTCCGTCGTGGCCTTTCAGAATGGAACAATCAATTGTGTGGACAATCACACCCTCTCCTGGCTCAACAATACCAACGATCCGATCTCCAGGAAGCGGATGACAACATGGCGCATAATGAACCGCATCCCCTTCTTGGAGTCCTTTGAGCGGAATCGCTTTGTCATCTGATTGTGTTGCGCCAAAATTGGGGCCAATCAGCCCCATCAACCGTGAGCGCCAGCCGAGTTTTTTGCTGCTGCCATTTTCATACCCAGGGTAAAGAGCTTCAAGCACTTCGAGATCGGTCAAACCGCCATTGCCAATCGCAACAAAAATATCCTCCACACTGTCGAGGTGCAATTTGACCAAAACGGCCTCAAGCGCATCTTCGGAAAACGGCAGATCCTTTTGCTTGAACGCCGATTGCAGAACCTTTTTCCCAAACTCTAAAAAACCATCACGTTTGTTCTGCCGGATGTGCCGGCGGATCGCGGATCGTGCGCGCCCGGTGACAACCATATTTTCCCACTCGGCCGTGGGATGTTGCGCCTTCGAGGTGAGGATCTCAACACTATCGCCATTTTGCAAAATGGTCCGTAAAGGGCGGTGTTGGCCATTGATTTTTGTGCCCACGCAAGTATCGCCCACGCGCGTATGCACAGCATACGCAAAATCAATAGCATTGGCGCCGCGCGGTAAGCGGATCAAATCGCCCTTGGGGGTAAAGGCAAACACTTGATCCGAATACATCTCCATTTTGGTGTGTTCAAGAAAATCAGTGGAATCTTCTTCCTCCTCCAGAATATCCGCCAGGCCGCGCAAATCATGGAATAAGGATTCCCTCAGTTTTAAGCTAAACTGACTAATTTCTTCGCTATCGCGTAACCGCCCTTTATCATCGCCTAATTTGTACGCGCGTTCTTTATAATCCCAATGGGCCGCGACACCTGTTTCTGCAACTTCATGCATTTCACGTGTACGGATTTGCAGTTCAACGCGCTGGTCGTCCGGTCCGACAACAGTTGTATGAATGGATTGATAGCCATTCCGCTTCGGGGTGGAGATGTAGTCTTTGAATATCCCCGGAACCATTTTCCATTTTGTATGCACCGCACCTAAAGCGTCGTAACACACAGGCTTATTCGGGACGATGATCCGGAAGCCGATAATATCCGAAAGCTGTTCAAATGAAATTTGCTTGGCTTCCATTTTACGCCACACAGAATATGGGCGCTTTTGCCGCCCGTAGACTTCCGCGTCAATCCCGTGTTCCTGAAGACACTCCTGAATCTGGGCTGTAATACGCTCAATCGTATCCCCGCTTTCTTGGTTCAGAAAAGACAGGCGTTTGACGACAGAGTCACGCGCCTCGGGATAGAGATTGGCAAAAGAGCGGTCTTCTAACTCTTCACGGAATCCTTGCATCCCAATCCGCCCAGCAAGCGGCGCATAAATATCCATCGTTTCTTGAGCAATCGCGCGGCGCTTTTCCTCTTTGGGGTGAAATTCAAGAGTCCTCATATTGTGCAAACGGTCGGCCAGCTTGACGAGCAACACCCGTACATCCTGCGCCGTCGCTAAGAAGAACTTGCGGAAGTTTTCGGCCTGTTTGGATTGGCGATCGGTGAACTGAATGTTCGCGAGTTTGGTAACCCCATTGACAAGATCGGCCACCTCATCGCCGAACATGTCCTGTATCTTCTCGTAAGTGGTGTCCGTGTCCTCAATCGTATCATGGAGCAATGCTGTCGCGATCGTCTGCTCATCCAATTTGAGTTTGGTGAGGATACCCGCCACTTCGATGGGATGCGAAAAATAAGGGTCCCCGGAATGACGCGTCTCAGAACCATGCACCATGGTGGCGAAGACATAGGCGCGGTTGAGCAGCCCCTCGTCAGCATTTGGCTGATAGGATTTGACAATATCGACTAACTCATACTGCCGAAGCAAATCATCACCTCATCATCACGCGCCTTCCCGATGCCAGGAAGATCATAATGATCAATATATTGGGTGTAACAGCTTCCAAGCCAAGTGAAAATATCCACACGTTAAACCTTAACGCATGCCAGCTATTCCAAATTGTCAGATTTCCGTACTTAACGGTCGCGGCGCACTTCCGTTTCGCTTTGCAAGGCGCGCATCAGCTCTTCCTCGGTAAGCGTTTCCTCTTCCGGAAGGTCTGGGCTGCTGCCAAGAAGAGACAATTCGTCATCTTCAGGCTCATCCACTTCAATGTGCTTCTGCATTGATTGAATCAAATCTTCTCTGAGGTCCTCAGGAACCAAGGCCTCATCCGCAATTTCACGTAAAGCGACGACAGGGTTTTTGTCGTTATCCCGATCAAGAAGAAGCTCCTCGCCAGCAGAAATCGCCCGCGCGCGATGGGCGGCCAAAAGCACGAGGTCAAATCGATTAGGGACTTTATCGACACAATCTTCAACGGTCACACGGGCCATTGACCACACTCCAAAGCTGTTGATTTTGCCGTTATCTAGGGGGTTCAGCCTGCAAAAGCAAGCAAGAATGCACTTTTTCCCGCTTTTTTGGGAATTTATCCCGCCGAGAGTTCCTCTTCGCTTAGCGGGATCGCCGAAAGGGGCTTGTTCAGCGCATCAATCAACGTGTCGATATGCTGATTTGTCTCAGGATGACGCCAGTCCGGGGCGACATCGCGAAGGGGCAATAAGACGAAATCACGCGTGCTCATTTCCGGGTGCGGAAGGACGAGGCCATCCGCTTGATTACCACGCAAAGTTACCCCTCGGTAGTCGATCACATCCAGATCAAGAATGCGTGGGGCCCAGCGGCGCCGTCTCTCACGCCCAAACACCCGCTCGACCTCATGAAGTTGTGATAGGAGGTCACGCGGTTGTAATGCTGTCTCCAAAACACCCATGCCATTGATAAATTCAGGGTCCGTTGGGTCTGGGAAAGCCGGGCTTTTATACCACCGGGACCGGCCTCGCACGTTGATCCCACGCGATTCTAACTCTTGCAAAGCGCGTTCCAAGGTCACACGTGGCGGCCCGACTCGGCTCTCAAGATTCGCACCTAACGCAACATAAATATGTTTTTTTGAGGTGTGACACATACACCAGAAATCCATACACAGATTAATAAAACTATGGCAGAATACCTGAGTTGGGCTGTCAGTGATAACGCTTTACAGAACCCACAAGATAATAAAGAAAAGCTCTATCCGGTTTGCTCATATTGGGGGCCAAAAGGCAAGAGGGGAATTTGCCGCTAACCGGAGACTGCTAAAGGAAGGCCTCCTATGAATTTTTACCCTACTGAACGTATTGGTCTGTTTATCGATGGTTCTAATCTTTACGCCTCTGCGCGCGCTTTAAATTTCGACATTGATTATAAAAGCCTGCTGAAAGCTTTTAGTGACAAAGGAGTTCTCGTCCGCGCTTTCTATTATACCGCCATCATTGATGATCAAGACTATTCGCCCATCCGGCCGCTCGTCGATTGGCTGGATTACAATGGATATACGATGGTGACCAAGCCAACGAAAGAATTCACGGACTCGGCTGGGCGCCGCAAGATCAAAGGCAATATGGACATTGAACTCGCTGTCGATGTGATGGAGATGTCGGAACGTCTCGACCACATCGTGCTGTTCTCAGGCGATGGTGATTTCCGCAGTCTTGTGGAAGCTGTTCAACGCAAAGGCTGTCGTGTGAGTGTGGTGTCAACGATTCAGTCTTCGCCGCCCATGGTGGCCGATGAATTGCGGCGGCAGGCCGATGAATTTATTGACCTTGTGACCATTAAAGACCAAATTGGCCGTCCAGAGGAGTCGCGCTCGACGATCGCGGATGACGATGTTTTAGATGACGACCCTTTTGACGACGATGACGATTACGCAGAGACCGCTTAATCCCAAGTAAAAGCTCTCTGTACAGAGGGTATAAATCAGTGGGGAAAAGCGGCGTAAATGATCTTCAAAAGACTGACATTGGCTCATCTTCTGAGCCAGACCCTGATTGCGACATTTGTCCGCGGTTAGTGGATTTTCGCCTGCGTTATCGGGCATCCGATCCCGATTGGTTTAACGCACCTGTCCCCTCTTTTGGCGATCGCAAAGCACAGCTTCTCATCGTCGGCCTCGCCCCTGGATTAAAAGGCGCGAATAAAACCGGGCGTCCTTTTACGGGTGACTACGCTGGCGATCTGCTCTACAGCACACTCAGTGACTTTGGGTACGCACACGGAACCTATGACGCACGGCCCGATGATGGACTCACCTTGCGCAATTGCTTGATCAGCAACGCGGTCCGCTGCGTACCGCCAGAGAACAAACCCATTGGTGCTGAGATCAAAAACTGCCGTCCCTATTTGCAGAACTTACTCGCAGAGATGACAAATGTGAAAGTCATCATGGCGCTTGGCAGTATTGCCCATAACAGCGTCATCGCGAGTTTTCACGAACGCCAAGCCGCCCATAAGTTTGCTCATAATGCGCAACACAAAATGCCAGACGGCATCACATTGATCGATAGCTATCACTGCTCCCGTTACAACACCAACACCGGCCGCCTCACCACCGAGATGTTCCACGACGTGTTCCGCAGTATTGATGAGGTTTTAGGACGTTAAACAAACATAAAGTCATCTTGGTGGAGATCTGTGGTGCTGACGCCCACCAGGGTGATGGTGTCCCCACCGCCAAAGTCAATCAGGGTGTCCGTGTTGCCATTGATGTCGGATGCGATGGCCTGAATGCCCGTGAAGTCTGAAACACCAAGATTGGTGTCAAGAACAATCACATCATCCGTCGCAGCACCTGCAGAAAAATTATGTATCGTATCGGCCTCATCACCAAGGTTATAAATGAAGCGATCATGATGAAGACCGCCATCTAAGGTGTCGGCACCAAGACCACCCTCAAGTTCATCCTCGCCGTTTGAACCATCCAAAACATCTGCACCATCCTGGCCCCGCAGGGTATCATTCCCCCCACCCGCTAAGAGGCTGTCGTTACCATTACCACCAAGAAGTAGATCTAAACCCTCATTGCCATGTAATGTATCGTTCCCATCCGCTCCATACAGCTCGTCACTACCGCCACCGCCATAGACAAGGTCGGAATCAGCGCCGCCATATAATGTGTCAACTCCTGTGTCACCAAAGAGCGTATCATCGCCATCTGAGCCATAGAGCAGATCAGATCCTTTCCCACCACGTATGCTATCCGTACCGGTCCCACCAAAGATGGTATCAAACCCATCATCGCCATTTAGCGTATCATTACCTGATTGCCCTTGCAGTTCATCGCTGCCCTTGCCACCGGAAATCGTGTCATTCTCCGTACCGCCGAATAAAGTATCAAAGCCTTTATCACCGAAGAGCGTATCGTTTCCGGCATTCCCTTTGAGAAGGTCCGCACCATCGTTACCTTTTAAAAAGTCGTTGCCATTTCCGCCTATAACAGTATCAAGGTTGGCACCGCCAATCAGACGGTCATCACCGTTCTCACCCTTCACTAAATCATGATTAGCCCCACCATTCAGGGTGTCATGCCCCTCTCCAGCAATGAGCTTATCATTACCATCATTGCCGTAGGCAATATCATTTCCATTAGAACTGCGAATGATATCATTTCCTAGTCCACCATATACGGTGTCATTTCCATTCGCGCCGTCTATAGTATCATTGCCACCTAACCCATCAATCCTATTTGAACCGCCATGAGCCTCAATTTTATTGGATACATTGTCTCCTGTTAGTGTGTCATTATAAGGTGAGCCGATAACATGTTCTATAGAATTGAAAGTGTCGCCAGCCGCCTCACCAGAGGCTCCCGATCCAGATGAAAGATTTACACTAACTGCTGATGAAGCGTTTACATAATATACAACATCAAAGCCTGATCCACCATTCAATGTATCTCCGCCCGCGCCACCAAAAAGACTATCATTTCCAGCACCGCCATCCAATGAATCTACACCTTCATCGCCTCGTAACACATCATTACCAGCATCTCCCATGAGAGTATCATTGCCAATGTCTCCAACGACCTCGTCATTCCCAGCTCCACCATCAACGCGGTCGTTTCCCTGGTCACCACTTACTGAATCATTTCCACTATCCCCATAAACCTGATCATTTCCTGGTCCGCCACCAATTAAATCATTCCCTCCACCACCATAGACAGTATCATTACCTTCTGCTGGACCTAAAATATCCCTGTACGGAGAACCTGTCATACGATCATTGCCTTTCAGCATTAGGATCGTGAGGTCTAGTATTGTTGCAT
Source organism: Alphaproteobacteria bacterium (assembly GCA_028280675.1). GTDB lineage: Bacteria > Pseudomonadota > Alphaproteobacteria > SMXP01 > SMXP01 > JANQLI01. The sequence goes on along the minus strand of JANQLI010000145.1, from coordinate 8,793 downwards.
TGGGATCAACTACATTAATATCAACGCCGGTAATACCAGTCATGGTATAAATTTGAGCGCCGCCAGAAGTTCTTTGCGTTATTGAATCAAGGTTTATAGCTGATCCAGATTGCGAGGCTGTAATTTGAAGCGTCTCTCCATCCCAGGCAGTAATGGTTGCATTTCCTTGTCCATCACCATTCACCGATCCAAAAAGAAATTTATCAACATCAGTTGTGTTGATATCAACATCTCCCAGACCTAAAGCCAGTGTATTTACGCCTGTAATATTACCAGCTGTGAAAATTGCCATTTTTTACCACCCCAACATTAAAAGTTTTTTGAGTAACAATGTAATTAGTCTAACAGTATGCGCATACATTTTACAATTTAAGCGCGTCTTAAAGAATCAAGTCAATACTATAAGCATATGAAAGCGACAGATATATAACAAAAGGTGCATTTTAATAGCCGCCGACCAACTTATAAACAGCTAGTTAAGATCGATTCTCAACTACTGTCACTATCTGTTTGCAGTGTGTTTTTAGCCCCGTTCACACAAAAGACGCGCTTTGTCCTTTACCCAGAACCGGTCTTTATCGGTTTGGCGTTTATCATGTAGCTTTTTGCCTCTTGCTAGGATATCTGAAGCTTCGAGAGCTTTTCTATAACATACTCGGTAAATTTGCATATGCGAAAGAAAACTCTATGACGCACCGCCCGATGATGGACCGACATTACATAACATAATGCACTTATTAGCAATGCGCGATGCGCCGCATGCCGCTAGAAAAACCGTTTTGTGCTGAGATAAAAACTACTTCCCTTATTTCATTAAATGCTTAACAGCATCACATTGATCGATAGCTTTCACTACTCTCGTTACAACACCAAGATATCTACGACGTGTTCTGCAGTATTGATAGGATTTTGAATTCATAATTTAATGAAATACAGAGTATCCACCTTATGTTATGTTAATATTATTTTTTTGGCAACTCAGCTAGATTGTTCAGTTTAACAGAACAGAAACTACCGTTATGTCTTTCAGCCACATATTCCATTTCTTGGTTTTGAAATGACCGTTTATCGCTCACTATTCCAACCCAATTTGAATGCATCCCAAATAACAACAAAACATCTTTAGGTAATATACCGAACAGGATGCGTTCAATTCGTGACATATATTTTATTTGTCGGTGTAGATATACTCTACTTCTATTGGGAGACAATTTAGCCAGTCCAATAACACGTGAGTTTTCAATAATATAAAGATATTTTATAGGCTCGTTGTTTATATCACGCACCCATCCACCTAGTTTGAGAAAAGGGCCTTCGCTTGCTACCTGTAATAGTTCACCAACACAAGAATACTTATTGGATATATCGAGGGTTGGTTGAAAGATAGTACCCATTCTTCCTGCCCACTCTTCTTTATATATATCAGCAGAATTATTTTTTAAGTACTCCCTGCCCTCCTCCACAAAGAGAGGAATATTTTTATGGTTTTTTTTATTTGAATACTCAAATTGCTCACTGGTAATTGGTGCAATAAGAATCAATGATAAAAAATCTTGATGTATCTTCCTGGGTAGAAATTGTAGCGCCTGATAAGAAGATAAAGCAATCACCAAAAATAAAAAGATAGTGGCACATATCGCGCTTGTAATTCTTCTTTGTCTTAAGAAGTGTATAGGACCCCTATTGATATAATATAAACCAAGGCAAAATATAGATACCCAAAACACTAAGCTAATTGTAATAAACTTAAGAGCGATTACACTTTCAAATCCACGGCCAATACTCACTAAAAAAGTCGCACCTACACAAAACCAAGCAATAATGATAATTGGATAACATTTTGCCATTTCTTTATTCATAATAGCACGGAGTGTAAAGGCAATAAGAGATACAATGCCTAATACACCAAAAATGTATGAAGGTATATCGGATACAGTTTTAAGCGGTCCTAAGGTGGTAAGATGACGAAAAAAACTTCCTAATAACAACGGCACAAATTTTATTGAGTTTATCGGATTGAAATCCTTAGTCCAAATTCCTAACTTCCCATTTCCACAATTTGGGGTGTACATCATAACTAATATAAAGATCAACGCACCTATGAAAACTACGCCATAGTCCATTATGTTTCTGGAGCGAAGCAATATAAGACCAATCAATAACGCACCCCATACGGCTCCTCCATAACCAAAACTGATCGACGCTATCACTCCACCCGTAAGAATAACGATATGGGGCCAATATAATCGCTCTTCTTGATTTAGATGTATTAACCCCCAAATTGAGACTAAAACACCAAAGAATACTATATGGTCATGTATGGCCATTCCCCATACAAGCTTATTGATATTTACGGGACTTGAATACACAACCGCAAGCAGTCCGCATAACACAAAAATGGGTAATCGACCTAGGACATTCCTGAATACAGTACTTATAATAAGCGAAAGCATGCCTATATTTAATGATATAAAGATAACATTAAATACAATTCGCGACATTGAAGATGCATCGAATAAAAGTAGAGACGCACGATAAAAAATTGCAGGAATATATAGAGGATGACTATTGTGCTTGCATACAATGGAATCAAACAATCCAGTAGACAAGAAATGAGACAAACTCCTCCAATCATCAAGTATAAACAACGGATTTCTGTATGCGATAATGAAAGCAATGTTGCTAATAAAGATTATCGTTAATACTGATAAATTGATTTTGTATAATATACGCATTGCAAAAACGGAATCTCCAGTTTTTGATATTTTTTGTGCAGCCTAAATAAAGTATTTTTGGAAATACTATATACACCCTCGTACTATCTTCAACCTCTCTCCCTCAAGAGGCGTGCCTTATCCTTGGCCCAAGACCGGTCTTTGTCGGTTTGGCGTTTATCGTGCAGCTTTTTGCCTCTCGCCAAGGCGATCTCAAGCTTAGCGATCCCCTTCTCATTGAAATAGAGCTTGAGCGGCACAAGTGTAACGCCCTTGCGCTGCACCGCCCCAATCATCTTGCTGATCTCACGTTTATTCAGAAGCAATTTGCGCGGGCGTTTCGGTTCGTGATTTTGCCGGTTGCCCTGCTTGTAAATCGGAATGTTGGCGTTAATGAGAAAAATCTCACCGTCTTCATCGGATGCATACGATTCTGCAATGCTCGCCTTCCCTGCCCGCAAGGCTTTGACTTCCGTGCCGGTGAGCATTAATCCCGCCTCAATGATTTCATCAAGAAAGTAATCATGGCGGGCCCGGCGGTTATCTGCCACCACCTTATAGGCCGTTGAGGATTTATCTTTTGCCATGATCGCATTCCATCCAAGCCACGCGCGTTAAAGCAGACCTGCGTGGCGCATCGCTGAACGCACAGCCTCTTGCGTCCTCTTCGCGACAGGAACAAGCGGAAGACGCAATTGCTCCGTAATCAAATCAAGTTCCGCCGCTGCGAATTTCACGGGAGTCGGATTAGGTTCAAGGAAAAGAGCCGTATGAAGGGGCATCAACTGCGCATTAATCTCACGCGCCGCAGCAAAATCTTCGGCCATGCAGGCATTCTGAAAATCCGCGCAGAGTTTTGGCGCAATGTTTGCCGTCACAGATATGCAACCATGACCCCCAGCCGCCATATAGGGCAGCGCGGTGCCATCTTCTCCAGATAATTGAATAAACTCCGGCCCTATTTCCTGCCGATATAATGCGGGCAGCGTCAAATCGGCCGTCGCATCTTTCACGCCCACAATATTCGGTAATGCAGCAATACGCGCCATCGTCTCGACGTTGACATTGATCACGCTGCGCCCAGGAATATTGTACACAAAGATCGGGAGATCCACGTGATCATTGAGCGCTTTAAAATGTTGATAGAGCCCCTCTTGATTAGGTTTATTGTAATAGGGGGTGACACTTAAGGCGGCGTCAGCGCCTGCGTCCTTGGCATGTTTATGCAAACGGCGCGCCTCACGCGTCGAGTTTGATCCTGCGCCCGCAATAACGGGCACACGTCCAGCCGCTTTTTTCACAACCAGCTCAATGACACGCTCGTGTTCGTCATGACTTAATGTCGGAGATTCACCTGTAGTGCCACAGGGCACCAATCCATGAGTGCCTTGATCCACATGCCAATCCACCAACCGTTCGAGGGCAGCTTCATCCACCTCGCCATCGCGGAAAGGGGTAATGAGCGCACAAATAGACCCTTTAAACATTGTCATCCTCATTCAGATGTTTCTTCTGTCTTACTAGGGGCAGATGCCAGTGAATACAAGGGCCGATTTACATCTCTATCCCAGGAAACAGCCATATTCTCACATCAAAAGATGGCGCCCAATAGGTTTTCACGGCGGCCACCCCAGTTGGCTCCTACCATGACCCATTGTCGATTCTTATCAGGCGGCATATGCTCGGGCCTTGAGATTCCGTGATCAAAGGCCAAAGATTGACCGGCGCATGTCCCAAACGCAAACCATCATCCAAACACTCAAGGGCTATCCCTGGCATATCGCCATACTTGGATTTATTATTCTTGTCGTGACCAATGGTATGACGGCCAACGGCAATACCGTTTTTGATCGCGCCTTTTTAGAGACGTTTAACTGGTCACGTTCCGAGCTTCGTTTAGCAGGCACAATCACTTTTCTTGGGTCAGCTGCGCTCATTTTTTTCATTGGCATGTTGATTGATCGTATTGGTGTGAAGGCATGCCTTCTGTTTGGCACACTTCTTCTCAGCGTATGTCTATTTTCGTATAGCTTGGTCGAGAATCTGATCCACCTCTACCTTATTCATATCGCTTTTGCGCTCGTCATCGCAACGGCTGGAACGAATGTCGTGGTTATTCTCGTCTCACAATATTTCCGGGACAAACGCGGCATCGCGATTGGCATTGCCCTGATGGGGACCAGCGCAGGCGGGATGATTATCTCTCGTTTGGGAACGGAACTACTCGAAAATATGACATGGCGTGAAGCTTTCCGGACAGAAGCGATCCTGCCGCTATTTCTCACCGCACTCATCTTATTCCTGGTCACGAACAAAAAGGTGATGGACGTTGCGCCCCAAAAAGAGGCGTTTGACGAGAAGGAAGAGCAAAGCGGTTGGAGTTTCCAAGAGACCATGCGGTCCCGCACGTACTGGATGCTTGTTGGCAGCGCATTTCTGACTTACTTCACAATCATGGCCTTGGTGCAAAACCTTTTCTTGCATGGGACTGACCAAGGTCTCACTGCCAGTGAAGCCACGAACCTTTTCATCTTTTTGACATTTGGTGCGATGGCGACGAAATTCGCCGTTGGCTTTTTCACCGACTATTTTCATCCCTTTTTGATATTTCGGATTCTTCTGGTCATCATGATCCTTGGCGTCATCATGATCACGATGGTCACGGCCGACCTTCTCTGGTTTGCCATTCTAATCATGTCATTAGGATGGGGAGGCATGTACACCCTCTATAATTTCATGGTAGTGGATCTCTATGGCCTCAAAGCAGCAGGCAAGAATACAGGTGTGATTGCCATTTTTGAGTCTGTTGGCGCCGCGACGGGCCCCTTTGTTCTTGCCAGAATCTATGACGGAACGGGGAGTTATCAATTCGGCTTTTGGCTATTGGTTGGATTTCTCATGCTATCGCTGCTGATCTCTACTCAATTTCGAGATCCGCGTAGGCGTCACATGCGTGATCCCGCCGTCCTTGGCACATCTTAACATTTTTGTGTCATGCCACCGAGAATCCTAGATTGCCGACAAGAAGATGGCTAACATAGGGGCTTGTTGGGGATGATCGGGCAAACTGGCTGAAAGTGGCGGATTTCTCTGCATAATCAGGTCTGAAGAGGACCGAAAAACGGCACGAAATATGCCTCCTGCTCATAGGGATTGTCCCAGAGAACCATTATGGTGCGAGTTTTGGTGAAAGCGTCGATAAAACAAGGTCAAAGACACACGGTAGTCTGTCCCGTGCTGGGAAGATGGGGCATTGCTGCATGTCTCCTCATCTTGACCTTAACCATGCTCATGCCCAGCCTCACAACACCCGCCAACGCCCAAGCCAATAACCAGGCCTCCTTGTCGGCTGCCGATCTCGCTTTGGTGCCGCGCGCCAAACCTGCAGTACCCCCTATCTCGCCTTATATTGCCGATGACGAGATTGATATTTTCGAACGCGCCCTACGCGAAGCGGACAAAAGGCGCTGGTCTCAAGCGATTGCACTGAGTCAAAAGATCAAAAGCAACGTCCCGGAGAAAATTATTCGCTGGCGCATGTATCAAGATGATCGCAGCGGCGCCAAATTCACCGACATCATTGAGTTCATCGAAGCAAACCCAGATTGGCCACGTCGTGAGAGACTTCTCGTGCGTGCCGAAGAAGCCATTCCCGATACCCTGTCAGCGCAACAAATCATCTCATGGTTTGCTGGACAAGAGCCGATTACAGGAAACGGTAAAATTCGTTTGGGCGAAGCCTATCTCGACCGCGGTGAGAAAGAGTATGGTGAGTTTTGGATAAGGGATGCCTGGATTAATCATTCCTTCCCAAGCGCAACGGAAAAGAAAATCCTCGCAAAACATAAAAAACGCCTCGACAAAGACGATCACGCAAAGCGCATCAACAAGTTGCTCTGGTCACGCCAAACCAGCGCCGCGCGGCGGACAATCCCATATCTTGGAAAAGAGGATCGCGCCGTTGCAGAAGCAAGAATATCTCTGATCGGTAAAGGCAGCATTTCCACAGCCTTGAGCAAAGTGCCCAATGCACGTAAAAATGATCCTGGGCTGATTTATGAGCAAGCCAAGTTGCACCGCAGGGCTGAACGTAACTCAAGCGTTTTGCAAGTTCTCAGGCAAGCACCGCAAGGTGAAGATGACCTTGTTAAACCGAAAGACTGGTGGACGGAACGCCATATTGTTGCGCGGCGCTTTATCAAATCAAAGAACTATAAAGAGGCTTATGAGCTGTCTGCCAATCATGGTATGACTTATGGCAGTGGTTTTGCGGAGGCGGAGTTCTTGGCTGGATGGCTGGCTTTACGTTTTCTCAATGATCCAAAGTCCGCACTGACCCACTTCCAGAAATTAAGAGATGGCGTTCTCACGCCGATCAGTGTCGCACGCGGCGAATATTGGATTGGCCGGGCTTACGAGGCCATGAAAAAAACATCTGATGCCACTGAACATTACACGGCAGCCGCTCAATTGCCTGTGACATTTTATGGTCAGTTGGCGATCGAAAAACTGCAAGGCGATAAAGCGACTTTGGTCTTGCCACAAAAAGTCTCCATTACACCAAGTAAGATGGCGGCGATTACATCGCGCGATATTATTGAGGCACTGCATCTGTTAAAATTGATGAAGCAGGAAAAGACGCTGCGTGTGTTTGTCCTGCATCTTGCTGATTATTTAGATACGCCCCAAGACTATGCCGCACTTTCCGATTTCATGTATGAGCTCGATCACCCTGAGCTCGGTGTACGCGTTGCCAAACGCGCGTCGTTGAAACATATTTTTCTTCCTGAACGGTCTTATCCAACAAACCTGATCAATCAATCAACGATCAAGAATGTAAAGTCACCCATTGAATTGGTCTTGGGGTTATCGCGGCAGGAAAGTGAATTTAATCCCCGCGCCATCAGCCATGCAGGCGCACGCGGGTTGATGCAATTGATGCCGGGAACAGCGAAAATCACGGCGCGGCAAATCAAATTGCCCTATAGCAAAGATCGATTAACCAGTGACCCGTCTTACAACGTGATGCTTGGCAGCGCGCACCTTGCGGATCTCCTCGGGGATTTCAACAATTCCTTCATTATGACCATCGCCTCTTATAATGCAGGCTCTCATCGCACACGCCAATGGGTTGGGGATTATGGTGACCCGCGGAAATCAAAAATCGATGCCATTGATTGGGTCGAAACGATCCCCTTCAGCGAGACACGCAACTATGTGCAGCGTGTGATGGAAAACATGATGGTCTACCGTAATCGCGTTGCAGGTAAAGACACGCCCCTGACATTAAGCAAGGACTTAGGGTATTTAGGCGGACGCAGCGCGTTAGCCCCTGATTTCATTCTACAGCCGACGACCGAGCCAGAGGTGCAAACCGCAGCAAAGCCTGCTCAGCAACCTGAGCCCACAGTTGAAAAAGCTGACGTGATTCAGAAAACTGTGGCTTCCGTTGAGACGAAGACCGCAATGGTTCAGGAACAACAGCCACGTAAAGTAGTGACGAACGGTCCTGTCATTCAAAAACGCGACCGAATCCCTGGCAGCAAAGTCACGAGCACTGCGAAGGTCGCCGTAGCTTCCTCTGCCCCTCCATCAGAACCGCGCCTGTTACCGATTGCGCCTGACCCGGTGCCAGCTCCTGTTGCCGTCTCAGACCCTGAACACGAAATCGTTCATAACCGGCAACCAGCACTGAAGCCTGGCTCGGAGACATCTGCTGGACTTAAGGAAGAGGTTGATGTGATGAGCGTGCCAGATCCCGCAACGCCTGATGCTGTACCACAAACCATCGCCACACTCCCCACTCTCAAACCGGCAGCCCCGCCGCAGGGAAAGTCTGAGACATTACCCACGTTGACCACCTTTGACACGCAGTCATCCACTGCACCGATCCCCCCTCAGCCGACGATGGCGCCTGTCTTCAGCGAGGGTGATCGACCTGCGCCAGCCCAAGTACAACCCTCGCCAACAATGGCCCCTGTTATCAGTCCTGGTGATGTACCACCCACAACGACGGCACCAGCCAGTGTCAGCGAAAACAATGGCTGCAACGTTTTCATTCCGGATAATACTGGTGGAG
>JANQLI010000140.1 GCA_028280675.1 Alphaproteobacteria bacterium | reverse complement strand
GACATCCCGATGGATCCGCGTGTCCTCGACCAAACTTTTGATATGCTCTACTGAATAGGGCGACATTCTCATCTCTCCCACTTAAATCGTAATGGACCCGACACTGCTTCCGCCGCAGACGAAGAGTGTTTGTCCGGTAATAAAACTGCTTTCTGGTGACAAAAAGAACCATGTGGCATGCGCCAGATCTTCAACCGTCCCGAGGCGTTTGACCGGCAGACTATCCGCTAACTTTTGTGCGCGTTCGCTTTCCTCCGACATGACATCGGTAAACATCTCCGTCACCACGGGACCGGGGGCAATGGTATTTACGGTGATGCCGTGCTGACCCAGCTCCAGCGCCCATGTGCGCGTCATACTGATCATCGCCGCCTTGGTCGCAGCATAAGATGTGCGTTCCTGAAGCCCCACGACAGCACGGGAGGACATATTCACAACCCGTCCATAGCGCGCCTTTTTCATGGCGGGCAGCACCGCTTGCATCAGGATCAACGCAGATCCCATGTGCAAACGCGTGAGATCCATCAAGTCATCTGTCTCCACATCTTCGACCAATGCAGGACGGATCACGCCGGCATTGTTCACAAGATGCGTGACATCATAGTTTGCTGTAATATCGGCCGCGACAGTTTTGGTGTCCTGGGTGTTGGTGAGATCAACTTCGTAATTGATAAAATAGTCATGATTGATTCCGCAATCCCGCCGTGCCAAACCGATCACCGTAAACCCACGCGCCAATAAATCCTCGCAGATCCCTTTTCCAATACCTGAGCTCCCACCCGTGACCAAAGCTATTTTATTCAAAGCATCTGACATAACGATTATTCTCGACCCATCACTTTGTTGCAGCCAACGCATGAATGACACCGCGTAACTCGGCTAATCCTTTCATACGGCCCATAAACGAATAACCGGGATTTACGTTTGCGGCTGTCAATTCATCACCCAGCAAATGCCCATGATCAGGCCGCATAGGAATTTGTATATCCCCACGCCCTTCATCAAAGCGACGCTTTTCCTCATCCATCAATGCGGAAATGAGGCCTACCATGTCATTGTCGCCGCCGAGATGCTCTGCCTCATAAAATGAACCATCCTCCTCACGCGTAACATTGCGAAGGTGAACGAAGTGGATTTTTGAGCCAAACTCACGCGCCATTGCAACAAGATCATTATCACCACGGGCACCAAAGGACCCCGCACAAAGAGTTAAACCATTTGACACAGACGGCGAATGGTCGAGAAGCGCCCTCACATCCTCAGCCGTCGAAACGACACGCGGCAATCCAAAGAGGGAAAAAGGTGGATCATCAGCGTGAATACACATCAAAACACCAACCTCGTCTGCCACAGGAATAACATCATCGAGAAAGGCAAAAAGATTGGAGCGCATTCCCTCCACACCGATTTCAATATAATCCGCGATAGCCGATCGAATGCCCTCGCGGTCGTATGACCCTTCGCCGCCCGGCAATCCCGCGATGATATTCTTTTCTAAGGCGTCAACTTCGTCCTCGCCCATAGAATCAAGACGGGCCTTTGCCTTGGACAAAAGACCAGGGTCGTAATCCTGTTCCGCGCCAGGGCGTTGCAAAACATACACATCATATGCGGCAAAGTCTGTCATTTCAAAACGAAGTGCTTGGGACTTATTCGGAAGGTCATAGTTTAAATTCGTCCGTGTCCAGTCCACAACAGGCATAAAGTTATAGCAAACAATGTTTACACCGGCTTGTGCGACATTACGAAGAGAGCTCTTATAGTTTTCTATATACTCTTTATACGAACCTTTTTGTAATTTTATGTCATTGTGCACAGGAATGCTTTCAATGACGGACCATTCAAGGCCTTTTTCTTCAATGAGACGTTTACGCTCCAAGATATCTTCCAACGGCCAGACATCGCCCGTGGCGATGTGATGCAAGGAGGTGACCACGCCCTTTGCGCCCGCCTGCACAATATTATCTAGACTCACGTAATCATCTGGCCCAAACCAGCGCCAAGTTTCAAGCACAGGACATCTCCATTAAGATAGATAGAATTGTGCACGCCCTACGCGCGTATCCACCTCTCTAACTAAGCCGATTTGCCGTTGCGAAAAAGAGGGATTTGAATTACTTTTGCTAATAGGGCCGATTAATAACAATCAATTGTCAGTCGGCATAATCTTTTCGATCTTCCGTGCACTCTCAGCTACACTGTTGGAATGAATGGCTTTTGGGGGAAGCCATCTAATTGCATTTGAGCACCACAACGCGCATAGACTGCAAATGGCAACCGCTTAAGTGGCTGATAAATAAAGAAGAAATTGAACACAACACTCTAATGAGGAGAGTAAGTACATGTCTCGTTTGAGCGGCGCAAATGCATTATTACAGTCTCTATTGGTCAATGATGTTGACACGATATTTGGTCTTCCGGGAGGGCAGCTCGATCATTTTTTCGACGCCATGTACCACGAGAGTGACCGTGTCCAATTTGTCGGTTCGCGGCATGAGCAAGGTGCCGCCTATATGGCCTTCGGCTATGCCAAGTCCTCAGGGAAAGTTGGCACCTATACAGTCGTCCCGGGACCCGGCGTTTTGAACTCAACCGCCGCTCTTTGTTCCGCGTACGCCAATAATTCACCTGTCTTATGTGTGACGGGTCAGATCCCATCAGAAGGTATTGGTTCAGGCATTGGTTATCTGCATGAGCTACCCGATCAGCTCGCAACAATGAAGAGTTTGACCAAATACGCGGAACGTATCGACCACCCCTCTCAAACTCCACAAGTCATCAATGAAGCTTTCCGCAATCTCACAACAGGCCGCCCTCGTCCTGTCTCAATCGAAATGCCCATGGATGTCATGGGGCAAGAAACTGACGTAAACTTATTAGGAAAGTTCGACGCAGCAGAACCCACAACGCCCGATCTTGATGCCATAGATGATGCGGCGAAACTTATCGCCAGCTCAAAAAACCCTATGATTGTCGTCGGCGGCGGAGCCGTAGATGCCTCTGAAGAACTCCTTGAATTTGCATCCATGGTGCAAGCACCTGTGGTGTCCTTCCGGAATGGCCGTGGCATTATCAGTGATCGACACTATCTGGGGCATACATTTGCAAGTGGCTATGAACTCTGGAAAGAAACAGATCTCGTCATTGGTATTGGCTCGCGTATGCAAGCATATTTGCAAGAATGGCAAACGGATGATGAGATGAAAATCATTCGAATCGATATTGACCCCAGGGAGATCAACCGTATTCAAAAAGCTGATATCGGTATATGTGCGGACGCAAGCACCGCATTGGCGGCACTCATCAACGCTCTTCCAAAACATCTTGGGACACGCGAATCGCGTCAAGAGGAACTGACCACCCTAAAGGCGAAAATTAACGATGATATTCAGGTCATCCAACCGCAATTATCCTACCTCTCAGCCATCAGAGAAGAACTACCGGACGATGGATATTTAGTCGATGAAATTACCCAAGTCGGCTTTGCGTCCTGGTACGGGTTTCCTATTTATGAACCGCGTCATCTCATCACCTGCGGTTATCAAGGAACATTAGGCTATGGTTTTGCCACAGCCCTCGGCGTGAAGGTTGCGCATCCTGACAAACCTGTTATTTCCATTTCTGGCGATGGCGGCTTCATGTTTAACGTTCAAGAACTCGCAACCGCTGCTCAATTTAATATTGGGCTAGTATCGATTGTATTTAATAACAATAAATACCAGAACGTTCAGCGTCAGCAAAAGGAATGGTTTGGCGGGCGTCTGATTTATTCTGATTTACAAAACCCAGATTTCGTAAGTTTAGCGGAAAGCTTTGGTATAAAAGGACAAAGAACTGATTCGCCTGAGGGGCTGAGAACATTGTTAAAAGATGCCTTGAACCGAAATGAACCTTGTTTGATTGAAGTATCTGTCGGGGATATGGCGGCGCCTTGGAAATTTATTATTCGCGAACCTGCCCGCTCCTAACTGACCAGGGTATTTGAGAAGGAGTCTGACGTGACAGCTGCAAAACAACAATCTGATCTTGCTTCCGTGTCACCTGAACCAGTGTCAGGCATATCAAAACTCGCCCCTTATGTTCAGGGTAAAAGTCAAGTTGACGGTTGCGCAAATCCTATAAAACTTTCTTCAAATGAATCCCACCTTGGGCCCAGTCCGAAAGCCATAGAAGCATATAATGAAGCCGCCAAGTCTCTTTTTCGCTATCCAAATGGCAGTCAAGCTGACCTCATCGGCGCCATTGCACAAACCTTCGACCTAGATCCCAGTAAACTCATTTGTGGCAACGGATCGGACGAGCTAATTTCTTTGATCACCCGTGCCTATGTTGCACCTGGTGATGAAGTTATCGTCAGTGAATATAGTTTTGCCATGGCAAGTATTCATGCCATTTCACAAGGGGCAACGGTGGTTACAGCTCCTGAGCCTGAGCTTTGTGTCTCTGTGGATCATATTCTTGAACGCGTGACCAATCTTACGCGCCTCGTCGTCATCGCAAATCCAAATAATCCTGTTGGACAATATATCTCGCGCGCAGAAATCGAACGCCTTCATCAGGGCCTTCCCAGTCATGTTCTTCTCCTTTTGGATGGCGCTTATGCAGATTACATTGTTGATCCTGAATTCGAAGCGGGAGAAAGTCTCGTTGAAAAGGCGGACAATGTGGTGATGACCCGCACATTTTCAAAATTATACGGCCTCGCCGCCCTCCGTATCGGTTGGGCCTATTGCCCCGAAGCCGTGATCGATTCACTGCAACGCATTCGCACACCATTTAATACCAATGCCGCTGCACTCGCTGCTGCTGAAGCCGCAGTCCTTGACATTGAACATACGACCATGGTGCGTGATCACAATAATGCCTGGCTGAAAAAAATTGCAGATACCTTAAACGCTGCTGGATTAACGGTCATCCCGAGCGCCACAAATTTTTATTTGGTGCAATTCCCTTCATCGTCAGAAAAGTCATCACAAGCGGCATGGGATTTCCTCCTCGCTAAGGGCATCATTCCTCGTCCCGTTAACGCTGGAGGCCCAGAGAATTGCCTGCGCATCACCATCGGCCTTGATGAGGAAAATCAAGCCGTTATTGACGCCCTCACCGAATTTGTGAACACTTAAGTCCCACTATCTGACCTGTTATTATTTGGACCTGCGATGACTCATGCGATCTCAGATACAGCACGACTCTTCTTAAGTGCTGAGAAACGACATTTGATTGACGGCACGTGGGTTTCTTCCAATTCTAAAGATCAAGACACCATCATTGACCCGTCGACAGGTGAACCTCTTTGCACTGTGCCGAGTGGGAATGCACAAGATATTGACGCAGCGGTCATGGCCGCACGTCGTGCGTTTGATGAGAAGAGATGGACAGGGAAGACCCCAGCGGAACGTGCTCAGATTATGTGGACCATCGCTGATCTCATGCTTGCCAACCTTGAGGAATTAGCGGAACTCGAAAGTCTTGATGGTGGCAAACCGATCAATGCAACGACTCACGGTGAGATCCCGGCAGCGGCCGAAGCCTTTCGCTATTATGCCGGATGGTGCACCAAGATCAGCGGCCAAACCTTCACGCCGTCTATCCCCGGCCTCACACTCCAAGGTATCACCCAGCATGAACCTGTCGGTGTTGTTGGCTTAATTATACCTTGGAATGGGCCGTTGGTAATGGCAGCCTGGAAACTCGCGCCAGCTCTTGCAGCAGGATGCAGCTGTGTTTTAAAACCAGCAGAGCTCACACCACTCACAGCTCTGCGGTTAGGTGAGTTGATGATCGAAGCAGGCATGCCTGCAGGGGTCGTAAATATCGTGACGGGAACTGGTCAACAGGTTGGCGCCCACCTCGCTGCACACAATGACGTGAACAAAATAGCATTCACGGGCTCAACAAAGGTCGGCAAAGGTCTTTTAAATGCAGCTCAAGACAATCTCAAAAAACTGTCACTTGAGCTCGGTGGCAAATCGCCTGTGATTATCTTTGACGATGCCAATCTTGATGAAGCGATACCAGGCGCGGCAGATGCAATATTTTCAAATGCGGGTCAGGTCTGCGTCGCCGGCTCACGATTGCTCGTACAAGACACAGTCTATGATGACGTTCTTACGGGCATAAAAACGGTTGCTGAAAACTTATCTTTAGGGCCCTGCCTTGATCCCAATACGGATATGGGGCCATTAATCTCAGACACACAACGCAACAGAGTACATAACTTTGTCGAACTCAGTAAGAAAGAAGGTGCGCAAGTCATCGCTGGCGGGGACATGTACGAAGGACCTGGCTTCTACTACCAACCGACGATCCTCGGCAACATCACCCCCGATATGACGGTTTATCGCGAAGAGGTTTTTGGCCCTGTCTTAACTGTCATACCCTTTACGGACTTCGACGACGCACTTACAAAAGCGAATGATAGTAAGTATGGTCTCGCCAGCAGTGTATGGACTCAAAATCATGCACAAGCACACAATATGGCCTATGCAATTAAAGCTGGCATAGTCTGGATCAACTGTCACGGTATTCCCGACGTCTCCATGCCAATCGGAGGCTATAAAGAATCCGGATGGGGCCGCGAGCTCGGTCAGCAAGGCCTCTCTCTTTACCTCGAACACAAATCGATTATGATGAAACTATAAGTGACCGCGGCCTTTGCACCTATGAATTGGACACTTCCTCCAATAACCACTCACGAAAACTACTGATCCATACCTGCTCAGCAATATTCTTTGGGCATACAAGGTAATAAGCAAAGTCAGACCTCAAACTAAATTCAATAGGTTTGACAAGACTCCCATCCCGCAATGCATCAGCGACCAATACACTGCGCCCTAAAGCAATGCCTTCGCCTCCAATAGCTGCTTGCATTACAAGGTGTGAGTGATTCATAGATAGGCCATCATCAAGCTTTATATCCAGCGCACCAGCTGCTGTGAGCCATTGCTCCCACGTCGTCATCATCTCATCATGGATAAGTTTGTATTTAAGAACATCCTCAGGATTTTTAAGCTGATCATCTGACTCTAGCAGATGCGGACTGCACACAGGAAACAACTCTTCATCTGCTAATTTGGTGACATGAAAATTCGGCCAATTTCCATCGCCATAACGAATTTCCAGGTCAATATCCTCCTCGACGAAGTCGCTATATTTATCAATTGTCTTTATTCGAACTGTGAGCTCGGGATACATTTCCCGAAGACTTTTCAAACGCGGCATGAGCCAGGCTGAAGCGATCGAGTCAAAGGTCGCAATCGTAAGTGTGCTATCAACTTCTTGTGACAACACATCCGCAGTAACATTCCCAAGAATGTCGAAGGCCTCAGTAAGCGGACCTGAGAATTTTTGCCCCGCATCAGTGAGTTTGATCGCCCTGTTCAATCGAATGAATAATGGGACGCCTAGCCATTCTTCGAGCGCTTTGATTTGGTGACTGACAGCGGCTTGAGTCACGCACAGTTCGTCGGCCGCTTTGGTGAAGCTGAGGTGCCGTGCAGCCGCTTCAAATACCCGGAGCGATATTAGCGGAGGTAATCGCCGTCTCATCACTATCGCCCTTTCTCACATTAGCAAAGCTAATGAATAATATCATTTGATATCGTTTGTCCAGTTCATTCGTTTGAATTAACCTAAGAAAATCAAGGATTAGGGAGGAAAATGGTGCTTCGACGTCTTCTAACCATGCATATGTTTCTTTGGCTCAGCATAATCAGCTTTGAAGTTCGCGCGCTCGCCAACAATCCTCAGAAATCAACGACCCGCCAACCAAATATCATCATCGTTCTTACCGACGACCTTGGATATGGCGATCTCAGTATCAATGGAAATACATCGATCCAAACCCCCCATATCGACCAGATGGCACGCGAGGGTATTCAGTTTTCAAACTTTTTTGCCTCTGCCAATGTTTGCACCCCATCACGAGCAGGCCTCTTAACGGGCCGCTATCCTATTCGCACGGGTCTTGCTCATAAAGCAATTTCCGCGGAACACACCCATGGCCTGCCACAATCCGAACTGACAATTGCTGAGCTGTTGAAAGAACAAGGCTATCGCACCGCCATTATTGGGAAATGGCATTTAGGACATAGTGCCGAACATTGGCCAACCGAACATGGCTTTGATTATTATTGGGGTCTTCCCTTCAGCAATGACATGACACCACTCGCCCTTTATCAAGGAAGCGAAAAGATTGAAGAACCTGTTGATCAAACAACATTGACGGAGCGTTACACAGCAGAAACAATTCGGTTCATGGAAGAAAATCAAGAGACTCCCTTCTTCATTTATCTTCCGCACACTTTTCCGCATATCCCATTACACGTCTCCGAGCGCTTCGAAGGACAATCGCAAGCCGGTCTTTACGGCGACGTCATTGAAACTCTGGACTGGAGCATGGGAGAGATTTTCGCAGCTCTCAAACGTCTCGACATTGATCAGAATACGCTGGTTATGTTTACAAGTGACAATGGTGCCTGGTTTGAAGGATCGAATAGTTCATCGCGCGGTGCCAAAGGAAGCACATGGAATGGCGGCTATCGTGTCCCCTTCATTGCCCGTTGGCCAGAAGGTATCAAATCCAATCAACGGACCGATGCGATCTCGATGAATTTTGATCTCTTGCCTACGATTGCGGAGATCACTGCGACAGAGGTAGATGCATCCATACAATGGGATGGCAAAAGCATTGTCTCCCTCTTTCAGGGATCGAATGTATCCCCACATGATCATCTTCTGTTTTTTGCTGATGAAGACATCGCTGCCATTCGAACGCAGAAATGGAAATTACAGGTTCGTGATTATTTCCGTGGCAACTTTATTGCCTTTGATCGGATTGAAGAGAGCATGGGTTTTGCCTACACGCCTCTTTTTGATATGACGCAAGATCATTCCGAGCGATATAGCGCTGCCCGGGAACATCCAGAAGTCGTCGATCAGCTAATGATTATTGCGAATGAGCGGCGCAAAGAGTTCGATCCTCTGCGTACGCAACCTGCCCCGAAAACGACTCCGTAAGGGTTGCGGTTTAGCGCTGCACGCGCCCAGATGCGTCACCGCCCATGAGTTTTTCAACTTCCGCCACAGATACGCGGTTTAAGTCACCAGAAATGGAATGTTTGAGACAGCTGGCCGCAACAGCGAACTCAAGCGAGTCTTGTGACGCATCATAATTGAGAAGCCCATAAATCAGGCCTGAGGCAAAGGAATCACCACCGCCAACCCGATCGATAATATCCGTAATCTCATAACGCCGACTGTGATAAAATCCCTCATGCGTCCGCATGCACGCTGCCCAGCCATTGCGATCCGCACTTTGACTTTCGCGGAGAGTAATGGCCATGGTATCGAGATTTGGGAACTCTTCCATCATGCGCGCTGACAAAGACTCATATTTTGTAATATCCAATTCGCCGCTTTCCACATGCACGTCCGCTTCAATGCCAAGAGATTTTTGGCAGTCTTCCTCATTGGCAATGCCAACATCGACATATTTCACCAGCTCTGTCATCACCTCTGGCGCTGCTTTGCCATATTTCCATAATTTGCCGCGGAAATTAAAATCACAGGATACACGTACGCCTTTGGCACGCGCCTGCTGCACGGATTCTAATGAAATATCTGCAGCGCTATGACTTAAGGCCGGCGTGATGCCTGTAATATGGAACCACTTTGCACCGTCAAAAACGTTATCCCAATCAATATCGCCCGGCTTTGCTTGAGAGATGGACGAATTGGCCCGATCATAAACAACCTTTGACGGGCGCTGATTGGCACCGGTTTCCAGAAAATAAATACCGAGACGATCCCCCGCGCGATTAATCAAACGAGTGTCAACGCCAAAACGGCGCAACTCGCCAATACAGGCATTTCCAATATCATTTTCAGGGATCACACTCACAAAAGCGGCGTCACATCCATAATTGGCGAGCGCAACAGCAACATTGGCTTCCCCTCCGCCAAAGGTCGCTTCAAAAGAAGGCGATTGGAAAAAGCGTTCATGCCCTGGCGTTTTCAACCGCAACATGACCTCACCAAACGTCACTACACGTGTCATGACAAAGCCTCGCGCGTTTTTTGAACAAGCGTCACTGCATCTTTAGCACGTTTTTCAATTTTACCAAAATCACCTGCTGCAATAAGTTTCTCCGGCGCAATCCAACTACCGCCACATACTTGTACCGCTGGGCAAGAATAATAATCAGCCAGATTAGCTTCCGAAATGCCACCTGTTGGGAAAAACTGCATGTCACGAAACACTGCGGACAAACCCTTCACGGCTTTCGCACCGCCGGAAAGTTCTGCAGGAAAAAATTTGACCATACGCAATCCATAATTCCAGGCCATTTGGATTTCGGTGGCTGTTGTGGTTCCAGGGATTAAAGGAATTGCACTTTTTTGAGCAACACATACAGAGTCTTTGTCCAAGCCAGGCGATACAAGAAACTGTGCACCTGCCTCAATGGTTTGCTTTGCATGAGTGGCATTAAGCACTGTACCAGCACCCACTAGCATACCATCGACTTCGGAAGCTTTGGTAATTGCCTCCAGTGCACAATCTGTACGCAATGTTATTTCAGCAACCGGCAATCCCCCATCGATCAAAGCTTGGCACAATGGCTTTGCATCTTTGGGGTCTTCAATGACGATCACTGGCACCACACCAAAATCTTTGAGTGATTTTTGAATTTCCGTCATGTTCTACTCACCATGGCTTATTGATATTTGCAGCGTCGGTGGTCTGACCGGGCCCATCAACGTCCTGCGCGTTTTTCGCCTGCCACCAATGAAACGGCAATAGAAGAAGATATAACCACAAAGACGGACTGCTCAACATCGCGCCCATAACACGCAAAACATCGGACGGCGTAGCAATGACTTCCGTTGGGAGGGAACTTTCTTCCGAAGCAATCACAGAAATATTGTTTCCGCTTCGCTTGATTGTTCCAATGTGCAAGTCCAAATTGGCCAGAGGGCTATAGACTTTCATGGTTTATGCCTCTTAATCTTTGCGCAGGGTTCCTGTAGCTTGGGCATGGGCGATGCGTTTGCCATGCTGTTTTGGCATATCATCTGCACTCAAGCCCGCAGGCGGTGTAAATTGACCTCGGCCATAAAGATCCGCAAACACCTGTTCCACTGGCCCCATTTTATCCGCAAGGTTCTTAGGTGGTCGGCCACTCGGGAACTGATTTGGTGGATAGATCGGATTCTCATATATCTGTTTGAACCCTTCGGTACGCACATCAACCCACGTATTGTGATTACACCGCGAACGATGCTCCCTTAATCCTTCAATGTCGATTGTCGCTGCGAGAACTTGTTCCTCGGGGTAAGGAACATGTCGCAACACCATACCGGTGTAATCTATGGCAAAAGAATTCCCAGCACAAAACGCTTTGGGATAGTAATCATAATTCACTGTGCCCCAGTTCGACCCTAAAACGTAACACATATTGTCATGGGCACGGGCACGGCGGGTAAACATCCAGAAATCCCATGGCTCGGATACACCTTCCACTTCTTGCAGCGCAACTGGGTGGCAAATCACCTCGCAACCATTATATCCAAGAGCGCGGGAGACCTCTGGCGTACATCCGTCATGACATGTCATTGTCCCGAGCTTGCCGATCTCCGTATCGATCACTGGGAATAACGTGCTGATATCCGAGCCGAAGACTTCTTGGTACTCATCGAGAATATCGTGAGGGCTAGTTCCAAGTCCGATAGAGGCAGGTATGTGCCATTTATGGTAACGCAATTCGACTTCACCGGAGGGACCAATAATAAATGCGGAGTTAAACCATCGATCCGGGAATTCCGGGACCTGCTCAATCACACCACCGCCAGAAATATAGAGATTATACTCTTTGGCCACCTCACCGAGACGCTGCATCTCAGGGCCATCAATGGTAATCGCCTTTTTCATAAAGGAGTCGATACCATGCTCACCTTTGCCCGGCGTCGTCACGCCTTGCATAAAATATTCTGGTAGAACCACCAGACGTGCGGGAAGTTCCCAGAAATAACCTGCACCGAAATCAATCATGTTGATCACGCGCTCAAGATTCTTCTTAATCCCGTCTTTGTCTTC
This sequence comes from Alphaproteobacteria bacterium, assembly GCA_028280675.1. Classification (GTDB taxonomy): domain Bacteria; phylum Pseudomonadota; class Alphaproteobacteria; order SMXP01; family SMXP01; genus JANQLI01. The sequence continues at coordinate 18,215 of JANQLI010000140.1, read as the reverse complement.
CGCAACTTCCACATGTGGTTGGATAACAAGTGCTGTATATTTATCGATCTTTTTCTGTGTCATGATCTACTCTCTTCCTTGATCAGAAATCAGCTTTCTTAATGCCCATGTCATCCAGCATCACACGTGCGGTGATTGTTCCCATGGCAGAGATGCCATTCCCTGGATGACAATGTGGGCCAGTCATATAAAGATTCTTTATTGGCGAACGGTAATGGGCATATCCTGGAAACGGGCGAAAGGCACCAAGTTGGGCTGCAATACGCTCTCCGCCACCTGTTGTGCCCTCGTAAAAAGACAAGTTCGCTTTTTCCAAACTTTCCTTGGTCTCAATATAATACCCAAGGATAGTGCCTTGATTGATATTTGGCGCATATTGTTGAAGCTTCGGAAGCAACACATTCTGTGCATAATCTTCTTTAATATCTTCCCAGGTCTGTCCATCCGCGAGCCAATTCGAGACATAGGTATCAAAAATAAGCGTATGTTTCCCGTCGGGAGCACGCGTCGGATCAAGCAATGTCCAACAGGCTGACCACAAGAACGGATCAGATGGTGGCTTACCCATCGCCAGCTCCGCATAGTAATTGGTCATCTGCTCGGTTGAATCCACAATGCGATGGAACGGACAGGAACTCATTTCTGACCCATTGAGAAAAGCCGGTGGCTCTGTCAGTGCCAATTGCATGCGCGCGATACTGACCTTACCAAAGGAAAAACGCCGCACCATTTCCAAAAAATCATCTTCAAGGTGCTGTTTGTCTGTTAGTTTGAGAAAAGATTGTTTTGGGTCAAGCGCACTTACCACCGCTCGTGTCGCATGAATTTGGGTGCCATCTTCCAAACTTAAGCCCTGCACTTCCCCATTCTCAATCATGAATTCCCTGACGGTGACACCGGTCATCACCTTGCTTCCGTTATCTTCCAAGTAACGCACCATGGCGTTTGGAAGTTCTTGGCTGCCTCCAACCGGAATGCCCTGACCAAATTCGTGGATCGCTGGAATCATAACATAAAAGGATTGTCCAGCACCCTCTTGCTCTGGCAAGATTTGCGGTGCAAGTGCCCAATTCAGCATCACCGCCTTGATAAAATCATTTTCAAAGTTGAAGTCAACCCACGCGCGCGCCGAAAGAGAGAACTCCTGCATACGGCGCAAGCCATCATGTGAATTCTCCATCGCACGGGCCATTGTCGATGGTGGTTGGGGTGGCGAGAAAAAATTCTTAATTACACCATCTTTAATGAGGAAGAAGTCATCATAAATCGCGCGATAGCGCTCTGCGTCCTTCTTTGAATATTGCGCGATACTCTCACAGGTCTTATCGATACTTTTATAAATAACGATGCCTGGTCCGCCGTTCTTATCGGGATGACCTGTTATATTGTCCTGAGGATAAACGTATTTGAGCCCGTATCTTTCCAACTCTGGTTCGAGCGATGTTTTGTAATCTTGATTGAGTTGCAGCCAGACATGGCTTGACCCAAACATATCATGCTTAAATCCGGGTAACGTAACCTCGCGCGTCACCGCACCGCCACCCACCCAGGGATTACGTTCGACAACACACACACTGAGGCCTTCTTTGGTCAGCAGACTTGCGCAAGCCAAACCATTTACCCCTGCCCCAGCGATCACAATATCGTACTGCATTTGTTGTTGAGTCACATTCATCACCGCAAAGATTCTGAGAACTATAACTTATATTAGTTGAGCTCAGGCACAAAAAAGGCTGCCGTTCCTTGGTGCTCCTCAGAGCGACAGCCTGTGAATTTATGTAAAGAAAACCCCATTCCACTTTCTATTCGAAGGCAGAATGGGGATTCTATTTGGTCCTATTCGACGATGGCAGACAATTGTTTACCAGCTTCTAGAACCGGGGGAATATTTCCATTCAGCCTTCTTAGAAGTTGACGCGACCACGTACACCCAGAACACGTGGGTGCGGACGAACGCGCATACCAGAAATACCAAAGTTATCATTTGAGCTGGTGTAGTAATCTTCCTCGAAGAGATTTTCGACGAAGGCATCAACACCCCATTGCTCTGTCTCCACACCGAAACGCAAGTTTACAACTGTGAAGCTTGGGCTTTCGTATGGGAAGTCAGGCAATCCGAGAATCGGTGCGGCAACAGCTTCAATATTCGAGCGTGATTCAGATCTACCAAAAAGTTCAGCTCTAGCAAACCCTTCCAAGTCTGAGTTCGACAATGGACGACGATAATCAAGCGCCGCATTGTAAGTCCACTCGGGCGCTCCAGGAAGGCGTTGCCCAGTAACATCTACGATGGCACCACCTGAGAGAACAGCATTTTTGAAGTCCTCAAACTCACTATCGATGTAACCGGCACCAAGTTGCAACGTAAGATTATCGGTAAGCTCAGCAATCAATTCACCTTCAAGGCCCCAGTTCTGCGCTGATTCTGCGTTGAGTGTTGATTCAACAGCCGAACTAATATCACCCGGAACAGCCAAGAAGTTAGATTGAACCTGCATATCTTCCCAGTCTACGAGAAATGCTGCAGCGCTATATCGAACACGCCCATCAGCGGCATCACCTTTAATACCAACCTCGTAACTCCACAATTTTTCCTCATCGAATTCCTTACCACTAGCGTCGGGGTCAAGACCACCAGCTTTATAACCAGCCGAAGCAGAAGCATAAATATTGGTGCTGTCATTAATATCCCAACTCACTACAAGGCGAGGAGTAAAGTTATCAAAATCTACTTTTCCACTTACATCTGGCACGGCGCCCTCAAAAGCAACCGTATCAAATTGCCGAACTGAAACTTCGTCATGGCTAAAACGTCCACCGACAATAACATCAATTTGCTCAGTAGCATGCCAAGTCAAGTCTGCAAAAATAGCCCAACTTTCCGTTTCAAACTTGCGATTATTCTCGTTAATACGGAAACCCGGCGGAATTGGAGGAAGTAAACCATCTGGGCCAGGCCCAACTATATTTGGATGGTCAAAAGATCCATCCGCACCAGCTGTAATAGAGTTGAACTGCTCGATTGTGTCTTCGGCATAAAGACCACCCACAATCCAATCAACACCCCAATCTCCTGTTGATTGAAAGCGAATTTCTTGACTAATGGATTCGCCTTCATACAAATTATCCCGATTAACCGTATCGGTGAATATATTGTCTTGGTCAAATTTACGCTCTGTTTCTGTATCCACAAGACCAGTGATAGAACGAACCATAAAACGATCAAAATCCAACTGAGCACGCAAGTTCACGATAAGGAATTCGCTGTTGTTAAATTCCTCTCTATCATGATCAAACTTATCATCGTTACTTGGGTAGAAGCCGATTCCAGAATCAACCGGAATAAACATATCTCCAAAAATACTCTTGGTATCCAGGTCCAGCACGCCTGTAGCTACAGTATCATCTGCACCTTGGTCTTCATCTGTATAACTCACCGATAAATCTACAGTCAGAGAATCAGTGGGCATGGCACGTAAGGCACCGCGAACATGCATGTGTTCATAATTTGGATCTGAACCAGTTGGGTTCACGTTTTCCGTCACGCCATCGCCCTCTTCATACGACAGCACAAAGCGCGACATAACTTTTTCAGAAAATGGTACATTGAGTACGCTATTGAAGCCCCATGTATCGAAACTGCCGTAGGTCGCTTCAAAAGAACCTTCAAACTCATCCGTCGGTAGTTTTGTACGGATGTTTAGTGCACCACCAGCCGCATTACGACCAAAGTAAGTACCTTGCGGACCACGCAGCACCTCAATCCCTTCCATATCATAAAGCTGAGGGTTGACGACACCATTAGCCGTGTTACCCACACTCAATTCATCTAAGTAATAACCAATGGAATTCGCAGAGGTCACTTCGCCCAAATCAACGTTTCCAACACCGCGAATATTGATACTCACAGACCGGTTACCCGCCTGACCTGATTCAGAGAATGACACGTTTGGTGTCATGGCCAAGTAATCTTTGGCTTCATTGATGCCCATTTTTTGGATCATGTTGGCATCAAAAGCCGTCACAGCAATCGGAACATCAGTGATCGATTGCGCCCGGCGTTGTGACGTCACAACCAGCTCATCGACGGCCGCTTGTGCCATTTGGACCATATCAGTAACGAGTAAAGCCGCGACAGCTGTACAACCCATTAAAATTCTACGAGAATGTATAGACATTAAATTCTCCCCCTATTGAGATTCCCCTATTTGGAGATGTTGATTCAAAAATGAGCGCATGTCCGCGTCAAAGCCAGTGCCCATTGAGAACCAGTGCCCATTGAGAAATAGAGTATTGATTAGGGCTATCCCAACAACTGATAGTTTTTAATTATATGCATTAGAAAAAGTAATCTGAAAAACCCTAAGAATCCGCCTATTCTGCCGTAGAAATCGATAAATTTGGCTCATTCTAGGGATATCGACATGGCCGTCATTTTAATCACAGGAGCCCGTACAGGCATCGGTTTTCACACTGCCATAGCCTGTCACGCTGCAGGGCATACCGTTTATGCAGGTGTGAGGCAAAAAAGCCACAAGTTGATTCCCCCAGAATTAGATAAAACATGCCGACTTCTTGAATTGAACATCTGCAAAGCCTCCGATATTGCATCAGCACTACAAACCATTCGGGACGAAGAAGGACACCTTGATGTTCTGATTAATAATGCCGGTATCAATCGTCTTGGCGCTTTCGAAGATATGCCCGAAGAAGATTATCGACAGGTGATGGAAACGAATTTCTTCGGTCCGTGGCACATGGCGCGCGCGGTATTACCCATGATGCGAGCGCAAGAATATGGACAGATCATCATGATCTCTTCGCTCTCTGCACTCATCGGTCTTCCTGGAGATAGCGCGTATGCCGCAAGCAAGGCCGCCCTTGAGCTTGCATCCGAAAGCCTGTCGTCCGAAGTCGCACCCTTCGGCATCAACGTGAACATCTTACAGCCCGGTGCGTTCGCAACGGAGCTCATGACAAAAACCGAACAATACACACAGGTAAACTCAGACAGCCCTTACGCACCTCTCATCGAAGCTTTGAGGCAAAATATATCCCCAACAAAAACACCGCCAACTAGCGAACGGAATGACCCAAACATCGTTGCCGAATACATCACGCACTTAATCGAAACGAACGATACCTCATTACGCCATCTCGTGGGTGATCAAGCCATCAAAGTGGGTCATCACATAAAGTCACTTAATGAAAATGATCGCCCTAAGCTGATCCGCGACGTAACCGATGCTAATTGGTGGTTTGTGGGAAAAGCACCATCAATGACGCATAAGTGAACATTAAGCCTTTAATTAGCAGAACTTATTTTTAAGCATACAAGAAAAACACTAGCCTTGATTGAGAGGGAGAGGGTGCCATGCCATATATCGAAGCTGAAAATTTCTTCGCACTCGGGGCCGTCATCCTTGGCTTGGCCTGGTTTGGAACCTGGGCTGATACCAATGCTATTGGACGCAAAACCTCAGGTGTTCTTTGGGTCATCGTCGGTGGCTTGGCGCTTTCCAACCTTGGTTTTATTCCGCTCTCAGCGCCTTTATATGACTTTGTCGGCGGCTATCTCGTACCTCTTGGTATTCCCCTTCTTCTCTACAAAGCGGATTTGCGCCGCATCTTTAAAGAAAGCGGCATAGTTCTGATCATTTTCTTTTTCGCAGGTGTTGCTACTTGTATTGGAACCATCTCGGGCTTCTTCCTTTTTAACTTAGGGGAAGGAGGCGCACAGGTTGCCGGGGCTTTTACAGGAGGGTGGATAGGTGGTGCGATGAATTACGTTGCCGTTTCAAAAGCCGTTGAAATGCCGGCAGAACTTTCTGCCGCCGCCCTCAGTGCCAGTAGTCCCGTCAGCATTATGGCCTTAATGACCCTACTGGCCTTGCCAAGTATTCCTTTTATACGGCGCATGGTGCCATCAACCGTAATTGATGAAACGGCCACACCATCAGGTGATGACGTTGCTGGATCGGAAAAATCGCACTTTCTCCTGCATCACGTCACGGGGGCAGTGGCGCTCAGCTTTATTATCTGCGCAATTTCGTACGCTATCGCGTCAGAACTCGGCTATGAACAATTTAGCATTCTCTTTGTCACGATTGTCGCTGTTGCCTTTGCCAATATCTTCCCAAAAACATTAAGCAAGTTAGAAGGCGACTTCGATATTGGCGTCTTTATAATGTATATCTTTTTTGCCGTTATTGGCGCCAGCACCAGCGCTACGCAATTCCTAGAGTCCGCTCTCATTCTCTTTGTGTATGGATGCTTTATTATCATCACGCACCTTATCGTGATCATTGGAGTTGCCAAATTTTTAAAGTTTGACCTTGCGGAAACAATTGTGGCTTCGGGTGCTGCTATCGTTGGTCCCGCAGCAACGGCGGCCATTGCAACATCAAAAGGGTGGAAAGATCTCGTGACCCCTGCAATCATGTGTGGCATCTTTGGTTATGCGGTAGCCAACTTTATTGGAGTTGCTGTCACGACCATGCTTAAATAATTGTCACTTCTTGAGCAAATCTAAGTTACACGTTTCTTACACGTGCGATTTCACGACGCTGAAAACATAAGGAATACAAGGCGTTAACACCCCGACCTCCTAACTACGAATCAAGGGGTCGGGCAATCGCGGGTTGAACTAAAATTACGAGGTTTCCGCGAGGCTCTCTCCCAATAACAGGCCTTATTTTTCTCCTGTAAATGGAGAAGAACGTTATGGCTATCAAACTCGAACATTTCACATCCGCCCACATCAAGCATTGGGAATGAGACCGCCCGTGCCTGAGACTCTATCATAAAGTGGTGCGGTCAAATGGGGCTTTACAAGAGAAGTCTCGGAAGGCAGAGGCCGCCCAAATGATATTCTGGCGAATCGTGCCGGGTGCGCCGGCACCCATTACAAACTCTTTATCCACGGTCTAAGATTATAACGCGGATTGAACGGGTTACCTCGCGAGAACCTCGAAAGCCGAAAGCCCCGGCTGCCCAGGGCTGTCGATCATATCTAAAACTTGGCGATGAATGTGAACCACACTTTTGTGGTATCGCTGGACCACATATCCGCATCATACGAAGCGGCTTTCAGAGCGACGCTATATTTGTCATTGATCTTCTTTGAGAGCAACATATCCACCTCTGTGCCATAATCCATACCACCACGTTCTGATGAGAAATCATGATATGCTGCTTTGATGGTGATATCTTTTAATAGACCTGCATCTGCTTTGGTTTTGTATGAAAACTTGGCATAGATGTCTTCCAAACCACCGGCAGGTGTTGCAAGGAACTTATCCGCCCAACCATTAAATTTATGCGCTGTCGCAAGGGGCGTTTGGAACGCAACGCTATCATCTGATCCAAGTTCCTCGTACCCAACTTTAGCAGAGAACCCATTTGCAGACACTCCAATTTCCGCATTGATGTAATGCGCGTCATAATTGGTTGGATTATCGGCGTGATCAGATTGTTGGGCAAATTCGAGGCCATAATTGAAAGTCACGCCGTTACTCACGTCATGTTTGCCATCGAGACGGACACCAAAAGTTCGTGAAGACAAGCCATAAAGCGGCATATCTTCGAGATCAATCCAATAGCCATAAACTGTGAGCTTGATATTCTCTAAACTGGTATTCTCAACATGCAAGAGGTGAGTTTGCGTTTTGAGATCGCCAAACGGGTGATCATCCCCTTGAATGCGGTTCACATTATCCACATAGCCATAAATCACCGTTGTGTCCGGAATAGACGAGTTGATAATCACGGCCGCATCGGCTGTTTGATCATTCTGACGAAAACCAACAGAGCCAACAAAACGCTGATTGCCGAGGTTCACGGCTTGTCGCCCAACAATCAACTTCGTATCAGAAATCCCAGAATAAGCGATGTAAGCCTGGTTGACCTCAGTGCCTTCTGGATCAGCGACAACAGGATATTGTGTCTTGCCGTTGATCGTATCGTTATAGGACTTATCGCCAATGGGCAGCACATTTTGCAATTCAAAATATCCGGATAGCCCTTTGAACTCGCCTGACTTATACCAAAAATTGGTGCGTAACGTTGAGGCAAAGGCATCTTTGATTTTGGCGTCCTCCTCAACCGATTCAATCCGATACCGGAAATTCAGTCCTGCCTCTCCCTCACGTAAGGCTTCTGTGAAGGTTTCTCCCGCTATCGCAGATGTCTGCAGCAGCATCACAAATGCCGGTGCAATTGTGAGTGATTTTAGTGTATACATAACTGCCTCCAGTATTAACTTTCTCTGATGTTCTAGATACGCATTCCGCAGAAGCGCATGACCCAGGTCAAGTCTTGTCGTTTTTCTTATCAGCGCGACAATATGTCTAATTCCAACGGACTTATCCCCGTGCACGCACGATTTGATAGCCTGACCGAAAGAGATATTTGATTGGAGCACTGAGCATATGCACAAGGCGCGTGAAGGGGAAGATCAAGACTAGTGTCAGCCCCAGGACAATATGCAGCTTAAAGATCAATGCCTCGTGAAGAACAAAGTCAGCGGCGCCGGCGCGGAACGTCACAATATATTGCGCCCAATTCGCCAGGGCGATCATGGAACTGCCGTCGGGATGTGCCCGTGATTCCGGGATCGTCGCCAACCCAAGGACCAATTGCGCAAAGATAAGCAACAGAACGATCATATCAGCAGGTTTGGTGATTGCACGGATACGCGGATCTGTGAGACGGCGATAGATCAACATCACCATCCCCACAAAACAGATCCACCCAAAAATACCGCCCGCTGTGTATGCGAGCCACTGCTTTTGCGCAGACGTCATAAAGAGATGGTAAACGGATTCTGGTGTGAGCAAGCCAACAAAGTGACCGAAGAAAAGAAGAATAATACCGACATGAAAGAGATTGTTCCCCCAGCGCATACCCTTACTGCGCATTAGCTGACTGGAATCCGCTTTCCAAGAGTATGGGTCTTGATCATAACGCAGGATCGTCCCCACCACCATCACCATCAAAGCGATATAAGGATAGATGCCAAAAAAGAAATCGTTGAGATAGGCTTCCATTGTTGTCTCCTATAACGATGATGTGTTCGCAGATTGTGCATCAGAGTTTTGTGACGCCAGCGGATTCAACTCACAGCTCTGACACATCTTCGCCGATGTGTTATCAAAAGCAGGTGCCTCTTCCCATTCACGGTCAAGTTCCTCGAGACTGTCCTCATCCATCTCAAACGCCTTTCGTGCCGCCTCCAAAACGGCAGGATCTACTTTAACAGCGGTCAAGGTCTGCAAAACATCGAAGATGATCGCATAGTCGCTGTTTTTCGCTCTCAAGCGTTCACCGATTGTTGCAAAGATATGCACGGCCTCACCCAACAGGGCCTGTGCCTCGCCAAACGGACAGAGAGAAATGTACTCAAGGAAGAGCGGGACATAATCCGGAAGCTCAGCGGCATCAAGCTCAAGCCCCTTCGACCGGTACATATTCGACAAATCGATCATCGCTTGACCACGATCACGGGACTCGCCATGGACATGTTCGAACATATGGAGCGAATTACCCCGCCCGCGATCAAAGAGACTCACATACTCTTCTTGAAGCGTGAGTAAGTCTTCATCGGCTAGTCGCGCCATGAAAGGTATAAGTCGAGACAAATCCTTTTTGCGCAGGATTCCCTCAGCACGGAGTGTGGACTCTAATTCCGACATATGCGCTTGCAATTCGTCCCAAGGATAAGTGAGCAATAGGCCCAAAATTTTAAATGTCTTCATGGTTATCTCCGCACATTACCATTGAGCGTATTGCCATGAGTCTGCGACCCAAAAAGACTGCTTTGGCTTGAACCCGAGGCAGAACAACCGTCTCCGAAACTAAACCCGCAAGAAGAGCGCACATCAAAAGCAATGTCGTTGTCGAAGGGTGTTTCACCCGCATACTCTTTGTGATTGGTGGGGATAACGAAACGATCTTCGTAATTGGCAATGGCCATGATGTTGTACATGTCTTTGACAGTTTTTTCATTCAAACCAACGCGGTCCAAAACCACTTGATCCATCACGCCATCCACCACTTGCGCCCGCATATATTGCCGCATAGCCATCATGCGTTCGAGCGCATGGACGACGGGTTCTTCTTTACCGCCCGTCAACATATTAGCGAGATACATCACAGGAATGCGCAAAGATTCTACATCAGGTAAAACACCATCCCCTGGAATTTCACCCTTTTCATAGGATGATTGAATGGGACTGAGCGGCGGAATGTACCAGACCATTGGAAGTGTGCGGTATTCCGGATGCAGCGGGAAGGCGACTTTCCACTCCATCGCCATTTTATAAATCGGCGACTCTTTCGCAGCCTGCAGCCAACTGTCCGGCACACCATCGGTTTTCGCCCGGGAAATCACATCTTCGTCATGCGGATTAAGAAACAGACTGCACTGCGCTTCATAAAGGTCTGCTTCATCATCGGTCGCAGCAATCTCTTCGATACGATCCGCATCATAAAGCAGGACGCCCAGATAGCGAATGCGGCCTACACAGGTCTCAGAACAAACAGTGGGATCACCCGCCTCAAGCCGCGGATAACAGAGCGTGCATTTTTCCGATTTCCCAGACTGCCAATTGTAATAGATTTTTTTATAAGGACAGCCACTGACGCACATGCGCCAACCCCGGCATTTCTGTTGGTCAATCAACACCACACCGTCTTCTTCGCGTTTATAGATAGCGCCGCTCGGGCACGCAGCCACACAGGCCGGATTGAGACAGTGTTCGCATAAACGCGGCAAATACATCATGAAGGTATTTTCAAATTCACCATAGATGTCTTTCTGTACGTTTTTAAAATTGTAATCTTGACTGCGTTTCTCAAACTCACCGCCAAGTATTTCTTCCCAGTTCGGCCCCCATACGGGTTTGTCCATTTTCTCACCGGTTAAGGACGAATGCATTCGCGCCGTTGGCGGCGTTTTCACTTCTGGCGCTTTTTGAATATGCTCGTAGTCAAAAGTAAAAGGCTCATAATAGTCATCAATTTCGGGTAGGTCCGGATTGGCAAAAATCTTGGAGAGCAAGGTAAATTTCCCGCCCATTTTCGGCTTGATATTTTTGCCGGATTTTTTCCAACCGCCATTCCAACGATCTTGATTCTCCCAATCTTTCGGATAACCAACACCAGGTTTGGTTTCGACATTATTAAACCAGGCATATTCCATGCCTTGGCGCGAGGTCCACACATTTTTACAGGTCACCGAACATGTATGACAGCCAATGCATTTATCCAAATTCAGGACCATACCAATTTGCGCGCGGATCTTCATGCGAAGTCTCCTTCATTATGTTCGTAGGACCCAGGTTCGTTGACCCACTCCACACCATCCATTTTGCGCACAACAACAAATTCGTCACGGTTCGTGCCGCAGGTACCGTAATAATTGAAGCCGTATGACAGCTGCGCATAACCGCCAATCATATGAGTTGGCTTCACCACCGCACGCGTCACAGAGTTATGGATACCGCCTCTGCCACCAGTAATTTCACTTTTCGGGGTGTTGATGATCTTTTCTTGCGCGTGATACATCATTGTCATGCCTTCCGGCACGCGTTGACTGACAACCGCCCGTGCGACAATAGCACCATTGGTGTTATAGAGTTCGATCCAATCATTATCTTCAACATCGATTTTCTTAGCGTCGATTTCGCTCATCCACACAACAGGGCCGCCCCGGTTCAAGGTGAGCATGAGAAGGTTTTCCGAATAGGTCGAATGAATGCCCCACTTTTGGTGCGGCGTGATCCAATTAAGCGCCACCTGTTTTCTCTGATCACCATGTTTATCAATGACAGGCGCCACCGTTTTAGTGTTAATTGGCGGTTTATAGACACACAATCCCTCGCCAAACGCCCGCATCCATTCATGGTCTTGATAGAATTGTTGACGCCCGGTAAGGGTCCGCCATGGTATCAACTCATGCACGTTGGTGTATCCGGCATTGTAGCTGACCTTTTCATCTTCAAGGCCCGACCAGGTTGGCGAAGAAATAATCTTGCGCGGCTGCGCTTGAAGATCGCGGAAGCGAAGTTTTTCATCCTCTTTCGATTTTGCGAGATGTTTATGGGCACGTCCCGTTGCATTCCCCAGCGCCTCCCATGCTTTCACGGCTACATGCCCATTGGTTTCGGGCGCAAGCGACAAGACAACTTCCGAGGCGTCAATATCCGTTTCGATACGCGGACAATCTTTCGAGACGCCCTCTTCGTCCACCGTGCCGTTGAGTTCAGCAAGGAATTTCACCTCTTCTTCAGTATTCCAGGTGATACCTTTCCCGCCATTGCCGACTTTGCTCATCAAAGGGCCAAGCGAAGTGAACTTTTTGTAGGTATCCGGATAATGCCGTTCAACCTCGACAAGGCTTGGCATGGTTTTCCCTGGGATGGGATCGCATTCTCCCTTCGACCATTCTTTCACTGTCAAAGCTTGCGCCAATTCAGCAGGCGTATCATGCAAAAGTGGTAACGCCACGACATCTTTTTCTGTGCCTAAATGACCGACACAGACTTTGGAGAACTTTTCGGCAATGCCTTTATAGATGTCCCAGTCGGAACGGCTTTCCCACGCAGGATCAACCGCCTTCGAGAGCGGGTGGATAAAGGGGTGCATATCCGATGTATTGAGATCATTTTTTTCATACCAGGTGCATGACGGCAGCACGATGTCAGAGTACACACATGTGGTTGACATGCGGAAATCGAGTGTAACCACAAGGTCTAATTTTCCTTCAGGTGCGTCATCATGCCAAACCACTTCTTGCGGTTTCGGCACGCCGCGTTCACCAATATCTTTCCCGAGTAAGCCGTGTTGTGTGCCCAGCAAATGCTTGAGCATATATTCGTGACCCTTGCCACTGGACCCAAGCAGGTTTGAGCGCCAAATAAAGAGATTACGTGGGAAGTTATCCGGATTGTCCGGATCTTCGCACGAGAATTTCAATGACTTCTCTTTCAAACGCTCGACGATGTATTCCGGCGCGGATTTTCCCGCTGCCGCCGCTTTCTTTGTCAATTCAAGTGGATTCTCTTGTAACTGCGGTGCAGAGGGCAGCCAGCCCATTTTTTCCGACCGCACATTGCAGTCGATCAAGGAGTAATTCTGCCATTTCGACTGATCCGTAAGCGGCGAAAGGATCTCATCAACTTGCAGTTTCTCATACCGCCATTGATCCGAATGATTATAAAAGAAAGATGTTGAATTCATATGGCGCGGCGGACGATTCCAGTCTAAGCCAAAGGCCAGTGGTAACCAGCCGGTTTGCGGTCTGAGTTTTTCCTGACCGACATAATGGGCCCAACCACCGCCCGATTTCCCAACACAACCGCACATGATCAGGAGATTCATAATCCCGCGATAGATCATGTCCATGTGATACCAGTGATTAATCGCCGCACCCAAAATCACCATCGATTTCCCACGCGTCTTCATCGCATTGTCGGCAAATTCGTGGGCAACTCGAATAACGCGTTCACGCGGCACACCTGTAATTTTTTCTTGCCATGCAGGCGTGTAAGGAATGTCTTGATTAAAGTCAGACGCGACATTGCCACCCCCCAAACCGCGATCCACACCATAATTCGCAGCCATGAGATCAAAAACGGTCGCCACATAGATTTCACCGTCTTTGGTCTGCACCTTACGCACAGGCACATTTCGCTCAAGCACACTGGCGTGATCTGTTGCCTGGAAAATCGGTTGATCATTCTCAAGGTTACCGAAATACGGAAAAGCAACTGGAATGACATCGTCACTTTTTTCAATGAGGCTGGTCAGTGGCCAAATATTCTTGTCGCCACGCGCCGCTTTCAGCTCCAAGTTCCATTTGGCACTTTTATCCCAGCGCGACCCGATCGTCCCATTTGGCACGGTCAGCGCATTGCTTTCCGCATCAAAGACAACTGGCTTCCATTCGGTGTTATCGCTATGGCCAAGCGCACCTTCAATGTCACTTGCGCGGAGATTACGGGCAGCGACAAAACCCTTATCTGTTTTCTCCAGCATGATGAGAAACGGCATATCCGTATACATGCGGCAGTAATCGTCAAAATATTCGCTTTTGCCCTTGGTGTGGTATTCTGAAAGGATCACATGACCCATCGCCATCGCAAGCGCACTATCCGTGCCTTGCCGTGGGTTCAGCCACATATCGGTTAACTTCGCGACTTCACTGTAATCAGGGGTCACGGAAACCGTTTTTGTCCCCTTGTAACGGGCTTCAGTGAAGAAATGCGCATCCGGTGTCCGCGTTTGCGGCACGTTTGAACCCCAGGCGATAATGTAACTTGAATTATACCAATCGGCGCTTTCTGGTACGTCGGTTTGCTCACCCCAGGTCTGCGGCGAGCTTGGCGGCAGATCGCAATACCAATCGTAAAAACTCATGCACACACCGCCAATGAGTGAGAGGTAACGCGACCCCGCTGCATAAGACACCATGGACATGGCTGGGATTGGCGAAAAGCCAATCACCCGGTCCGGACCATGTTTCTTGATCGTATGCACGTTAGCCGCCGCGATCAGCTCATTGACCTCATCCCACCCGGCACGCACAAAACCGCCAAGGCCGCGTGTTGATTTATAGGACTGCGCCTTGACCGGATCGCTGACAATACTGTTCCACGCATCCACGGGATCGGGATATTGCTCTTTAGCCTCACGCCAAAGTCGCATCAATTGACTGCGCACCATGGGAAATTTAAGACGCGCCGCAGAATAGAGATACCAAGAATAACTCGCCCCACGTGAGCAGCCCCGTGGCTCATGGTTCGGCAGATCGTTTCGTGTACGCGGATAATCCGTTTGCTGCGTCTCCCATGTTACCAAACCATTTTTTACATAGATCTTCCAACTGCAGGAACCGGTGCAGTTAACCCCATGGGTTGAGCGCACCACCTTGTCATGCGCCCATCTGCCCCGATAAGCATGTTCCCACGCGCGGTTCTCTTTTGTGGTAATCCCGTGGCCGTTAGAGAATGTCTCCGGTGTTTCACGGAAGTAATTCAGCCGATCAAGAAAAGCACTCATGTGATGCCTCCTCAGCACAATCGTTATGGGTTTCGGACATAGGCGTCTTTACGGAGGTAGAACCACCAATTGATACCAACACAGAGCGCATAGAAGATGGCAAATCCGATCAGCGCGTTTTCAGGTGTGGTCGCATTGATTTCTTCGCCTAACACTTTTGGAATGATGAAAGCGCCATAAGCAGCTACAGCAGACGTCCAGCCGAGAACAGGTCCTGCTTGTTCTTTGTTAAACACAATAGCAATGGTGCGGAATGTGGATCCGTTACCAATACCCGTCGCCGCGAACAAGATCAGGAACAAGAGCAAGAAAGGATAGAAATACTGCTCGGGTGTTGCCGATTGGAAAGCCGCTTGCATGAAGTAGGCCACGCCCAATGCACATGCAATCATAATAATAGAAATGATCTGTGTGATCTTCGCCCCGCCAAATTTATCGGCCAATGACCCACCATAAGGGCGGATCAAAGCGCCAATAAACGGCCCCATCCAGGCAAACATCAAGGCGCTTGGGCCACTTGGATTGGCTTGATCATGCGTCATAACGCCATCGACCATGACATGCTGAAAACCAAAGATGACTTTAATGGCGAGAGGAAACGCAGCAGAGAAACCAATGAATGACCCAAAGGTCATGGTGTAGATGACGGTCATCGCCCAGGTGTGTTTATCATCAAAGATTTTATATTGGCGTATTAAATTAGTTTGCACTTGACCAGGGATAAGCCGCAACGCGAATACTGTGAGCGCAATTACCAGGGGCACAACGATCCATTTACTGAGCTCAATGCCTGCCCCATTCACGGCCGCAGGAAGCAACAACCACAAACCAAATGTCGCGGTCGCCAAGCCGATGAGCAACATGCCAACAACAATGCCAAAGGAAGAGCCAAATGAGCCAAGTTCCGGTGTAACATGGTCAGCCGTGATATTGTTCATACCTTTCCAGATGGCGATGCCAAGAGGAATAAGGAAAACAATCCACACAAAACCGGCATTATGGATATAGGTCTCTGTTCCAACAGGAATTTTCCCGATAAATGTGCCTGATGTGGCTTGCAATGTCATAGACTCGCCGCCGAACAGACCGAAAGTCATCACCAGCGGTACTAAGAGCTGCATGGTCGTCACGCCAAAGTTACCAAGACCAGCATTCATACCTAGTGCATAACCTTGCATGCGTTTGGGATAAAAGAAGTTGATATTTGACATGGATGACGCAAAGTTTCCGCCGCCAAAGCCGGACAACAACGCCATCAACTGAAACGCCCAAAGGGGTGAATTGGGATCTTGCAAAAGAATACCCGTGCCCGCCGCCGGAATGATAAGCGAGAGCGTGGTGATAAAGATCGTGTACTTGCCACCGGCCAATCGAATAAAGAACGAGCTGGGAATACGAAGCGTCGCACCGCACAAACCGGCAATCGCCGACAAAGTAAAGAGTTCGGACTGGGCAAAGGGGAAACCCAGATTGAGCATTTGTACGGTGACGACACTCCAATAGAGCCAAACCGCAAAACCGCAGAGAAGAGATGGAATAGAGATCCATAAATTCCGCTTCGCCACATGTTGTCCGGTTTGTTCCCAAAATTGGTTGTCCTCTGGGTCCCAAACATTGATGTTCGCAGAGGGGGACGTTCCACCTGGGCGTGATTGCTGCATTTGCGTATCTGACATGGAATCTTTCCTTTACGCTTTCGTACCATGGAGATCTTCAAGCTCTGGCAAATGCCGAGGCTTGCGAAGTTCGGGCAGAAGTTGTTTTTCCAGACGCAGGATGGCGAAGTGCATCCATGTCAGCGCAATACCGATGAGCACCGTCAGCAGCATGAAGCAACTGGTCCAGACACCAATCAAATCGTTCATTATGCCGAAAACGATAGGCAAGAAGAAACCGCCTAGACCGCCAATGAGGCCGACAATACCGCCAACGGACCCTACATGATCAGGATAATAAACAGGGATGTGTTTGTAGACGGCAGCCTTACCCAAAGACATAAAGAATCCAAGAATAATGGATAACGTTACGAACACATAAAGCGGAATTGTGATATTAAATTCAATAGGCCCCTCTACCCCTTTCACGATGTAATCCGTAGACGGATAGGACATTACAAATGTACATGCGACAGATGCGATGAACGTCCAATACATGACGCGCCGCGCGCCATAAACATCGGATAAATATCCACCGAGTGCGCGGAAGACAGAACCAGGTAAGGAATACATGGCTGTGAGAAGGCCCGCGGTTTTCAAATCAAGGCCATACGTGCCCATGTAAAATCGCGGAAGCCAAAGAGCAAGAGCAACAAAGGCGCCAAACACAAAGAAGTAATAAAGCGAGAACCGCCATACTTGCAGTTGTTTTAAAGGCTCTAATTGTTTGAGGAAGGGTTCATGTGCAATATTATGCGCTCTTCGTTTGGCCAGTTCTGGATCATCCTTCGTGCACACATAAAACAAGATGGCCGTAATCCCGAGAGCAACGGAATAGAACATGGCAACATTTTGCCATATACCACCAAGCGCCACGAGTAAGATAGGCGCCCCAAAGTTGGTGACGGCCGCCCCAACATTGCCCATTCCGAAAATGCCAAGAGCTGTGCCTTGTTTCTCGGCCGGATACCACTTCGACACGTATGTCACGCCAATGGCAAAACCGCCACCAGCCAGTCCAACACCTAATGCCGCCAACAGAAACATGTAATAGCTGCTCACAGTGGTGAGTAAAAATGTTGCCACAGCCGTGATCAGCATCTGCAGGGTATAAACAAGACGCCCGCCAAATTGATCCGTCCAAATACCTAAAGCAAGACGACTTAACGAACCTGTTAAAACAGGTGTAGCAACTAGAATCCCGAACTCTGTGTCATTGAGTCCAAGATCCTCTTTAATCCGGATACCGATAATCGAAAAAATCGTCCATACTGCAAAACATGCTGTAAAGGCAAGTGTGCTACTCGTCAGGGCACGGGTTTGATCCCCACTTGTGACGCCGTGTTCTGCATTCGCTATCATTGCCGCCTCCTAGGACACCACTGAATCATTCAGCGTGATGTCTCCACTTTTGGCCGACAGGGCACTTGACCCAGGTCAAGCGGATTGATTTTGTTGAGAAATTTGAAAAGGCGTTAATGAAAAGATCTGTTAACCCTT
>JANQLI010000129.1 GCA_028280675.1 Alphaproteobacteria bacterium | reverse complement strand
GCGCGGGGGCTTCCCTGCGACACACGCCATGAGCGGGCGTAGCTCAGGGGTAGAGCACAACCTTGCCAAGGTTGGGGTCGTGAGTTCGAATCTCATCGCCCGCTCCATTTATCTAATTAAAAACAAATAGCTATAGTCCGCCCCGACTTGTGGATAGGCAATCGGATTGAATTGGTGCACAGATGGGGCGTGCTGCAGTTCTTTATTAACCCGCCTAAATTTCTAAAATTCATGCCCTATAATTTAAGAGTGAGCTTAAAAGGCTTGTCTCAGAGTAGAAAGAATGATTCTACTCGTTATGCTAGATAAAAAGTGATTCGGGATCGCGTTATGGAGAACAGATTAAAAGTACTAAAACTAGTCTTAGATGAAATAGGTCAGGAATTTAGTATTGATAATCTAACAGATCGCAAAAGACTTCAGAAATCGATTTATCTTACACAAGCGGCAGAAGCCATTGATCTTGGATACCGTTACAGCTGGTATCTTAAAGGGCCGTACTCAACGAAACTAACTCATGACTACTATAAACTTCACGAACATCTATTTCGTGACAGAAACTCGTTGCAAGGCGCTAGACTACGAGAAGGCATCGTTCAGAATTTAGATAAGGTGAAGAGCCTTCATCAAAATCCTATTCGTGATGAGTTGGAAGAGTCTGAGTGGTTAGAGCTATTGGCTTCGTGGCATTACTTACGAACCGTTAGTAAGTATGACCAAACCCGGGCCCGGGATGAAATGGCAAAGTCTAAGCAGAACCTTGTCGATTACATTCCACGAGCAGACGATACGCTAAAGCAGCACAATCTACTCGACGCGTAGCTAAATAATGTCCACATTTTTCAAAAAACACATAAATGATTGTGTTCATGGAACAATAGGACTTAGTGATTTAGAGTTTGCGATTATTTCCGCCTCTGTTTTTCAGCGGCTGCATAATGTAAAACAACTTGGCCTTGGCTCATTGATTTATCCAGGCGCCAATTACTCTCGCTTTTCGCACTCAGTAGGCGCCTGTTATGTTGTTGGCCAGTTATTAGAAGCAATAGAAAGAAATTATGACACCGAGTTCGATGACCACGCCAAACAAAACTATAGATTGGCTGCCTTGCTTCACGACCTTGGGCATTACCCGCTTTCCCACACCGTGGAGCATGCGATTAATGACTATTATTCTGGCGCTTCGTTTTTAGCTACGGATGGCGATGATGATGAGGGTGGTCAGGCTGGCGAGCTTCCGTCCTATAACCACGAAATCATGGGGCGTCGAATTCTTGAACATGACGCTGAAATACAGCAAGTACTCAGTGATCATGACTATAGTATCGAAGATGTTAAAAGCATTTTCTCTGGGGAGCAGCCTGACCCTTTAAGAGCGTTGATTTCATCTGATCTAGATTGTGATCGTTTAGACTACTTGCTTCGAACAGCGCATCACGCAGGTTTGCCCTATGGTGAGGTTGATGCACGTTATTTGATTACTCAAGCAACATTAGATCGAGATGGTCTTTTTTGTTTTACGCCCAAAGCATTACGCGCTGCAGATCACCTTCTAGTTTCTCGCTATTTTGATTACACGCAATTACCTTTTCATAAGACCGTAGTTTCTTTAGAAATTATCCTCGAAAAGATAGTAGAAGACTTGCTTGAACGCGGAATACTCAACTGTTCTTCCAGAGAAATGATGGAAATAATCAATAATGGAGAATGGTATAAACTTGACGATGCATGGCTCACATCTATTTTTAGGAAAACCCACTCTGAATTAGGTGATAGCGCAGAGGACACATTATTACGACGAAACTTGAATGTAGTTCTATTTCGCCAGCCTCCTAAGCTAATCGTTTATAATGAAAGAATAACAGACCGATCAGATGATGCAGAGCGTGAGTTTAGAAATAATGAACATCAATTGTTGAGCAAGATTGATGAGTGGGCAGGAAATTCAGGCGTTGATCCAAATCTATGGCATGTGTGGAGCCGCTCTTTAGCATTAACTAAAATGGGCTCAAAACAGGTAGTTACTGTAAGTGATGGCGACGAAGTTAGCGACGAGCAGGCTCAATTAGTTAGAATTTTGGACAAGTCACCAAATGCAGAAGAAGGGGTCAGTACGCCTCTAATTTCTTATGATAATGCATTGACCCGAAACTTATCCGATACAATGTTCTACGGAATAAGACTTTACATAAATTTCTCAGATTTTGATGGTGACGTTTCGGAAAAATGTGAACAAATTCGTGAAATGATAAAAACAGACTGGCCTCACTGGCCTTTCATGTAGACAGCCCCCAGGTCTTTTACCTAGCTGGGTGTTTTTCTGTTGATTGTTTATCGAGAAATGATTTCGAAAAGCCTTGATCGATAATAAGTGTCACTGTTTCTACTTGATCTCAAATTGGCAGCTCAAAGTGCTCATCAAGTTCTTCTCTGATAATCCCCATAGGCGCAGGAATTGATCGAACGCCATAATAAAAAACGATGTACGCGTTTGTGCCGGTTACTTCGTAGCCGTGCTGCTCGCAATATGACTTAAGCAAAATCTTGGCCAGTAAGGCCTCTCTTTTTAAAGAGCGTTTCTTTCCTGCATCGAAACTGTCATTACCTCTCTTAATAGGCTTTTGGCGGCAACCGGCTCATTGTTTTGACTCCAGCGTAGAGATCAACAGCAATGCGGATTGTTTGGACGCAAGATAAATATCATTCACCCGCCCAAGCGGTAAAAGTGAATCGGCATTAAAGTAGATGCCAGTCACGCCAACGGCGACAACAGTGATGCTTTCTTCATGCGCATCCGGAAACGACTGCAGAAGAACGTCATGGATGGACTTGATGAAGCTCTTCGTCCAGGCGCGCATTTGTTTGGCAATGGTCTTATCATGTTGACTGGCTGCGATGAGCGCTTCTGCAACGAGCACCGTTTGCGTATCTGACTGTTGAGGATCGAATAGCCAGTCAATCAGGACCAAGACCGGTTCTGTTTCAGGTAGAGCGGTGATCATGGCGTTCATTTTTGACGCAGAGCGCGCCAAAAACCGTTCAACCAGTGCCTCCAACAACGCCTCGCGATTACCTATATTGTGCCGGATCAGTGGCCGGGCGAGGCCGGCCTCTTCAGCGATCTTTTCAAGGCTCGCGCCCTCAATCCCATAGCGGGCGACACATGCTTCGTAGGCATCAAGGATTTGATCTTTTCGTTCGGATTTAAGGCTTGGGCGCGGCATCTGGTCCCTATTTATTGTCATATTTGACAAACTATATAGCATGCTCTATATTAATTATCAATTCTGAAAATTTATACATTTGGAGTCAGCGCCATGGACTGGCTGCTCAAAACACTGAGTGAGACAGAAATTTACGCCTGGGAAGAGTGGATAGGCACGTGGTTTTTTTACTTTTCCATCGCCTTCCTGACCTTTGAACTCATCCGCTATAGTGTTCTGAAACAAATGAAATGGTCGTTGGTCGGCGACATCATTACAAACTACCTCACACTATTTATGTTTCTTTCCGTAAACTTCATTCTTCTTGCCGGGCTCTATATCACGGCGTACTTCACTGTTGCCGAGTTCGCCGTTTTTGACATTCCGGTGAATTGGGCGACGGTTATGATTTGCATCGTCCTCGCTGACATCGCTTATTATTGGGAACACCGATGCATGCACCGGGTGAATTTCTTATGGGCGACTCATTCGGTTCACCATTCCTCACCCTTTTTCAATATCTCGGTGGCGTACCGCTTTGGGCCGATGGACGGTGTATGGCCGATTCTGTTTCATCTTCCTTTGGTGCTGCTGGGCTTTAATCCCTTTGTTGTGTTTTTTGCTGAAATGTTTGTGCAGCTCTATCAAACAGCGCTGCACACAGAGTCGGTGAAGAAACTCCCAAAACCAATTGAATGGATTTTCAACACGCCGTCACATCACCGTGTGCATCACGGATCAAATCAGAAATATCTCGACTCAAATTATGCTGGTCTCTTCATATTATGGGACCGCCTGTTCGGGACATTCGTTGAAGAAGACGAGGATGTTGTCTATGGTCTTGTGAAGCCAATCCCACAAATCAATTCGCCTTTGCGCTTTCTGGCATCACCATTCGTCGCATTTTTGCATGGGTTTTGGCGACTTGGAAAAAAGGTCTTATCTGCGAAAAGCTTGCATGATGCGTGGATGTATCTCTTCGGCACACCGGAGTGGGAGCCGAGAGACGCCCGATCTGCGTCACCAAACCTTCGTTCACAATAATAACGCCCACTGAGCAGGAGTCTCTCTATATGCCTTCCCCATCGAAATTCGTGCTTGTTTCTGGCCTCGTTATAACGGGCGGTTTGTTTTACGGCGGCGCATGGTTTGCCAGTGGTTTGACGTCTTCTGAAGGGTCATCATTCAAATATGAACGCCCGGTTCGGGAAATGCCGTTATTAGCGCCTGTTCCAGAGTTTAATAGACATGTGATTGAACAGGTTCAAAGCATCAGTTCATCAATCTTGGCGTCTTCTCAAAAAGAAACTTTGCAAAGGAACGTTGCCTCAGCCGAAAATGCATCCGAGAAAACTCACGTGACAAATAGCAAAGATGTGATGCCTTTACGCGTTACCATATCGGGTGTCAGAAACGCGAACGGAAAGGTTCTCGTGCTGATTTTTGATAATCAACCTGCCTACGATGCGTATGACTATGATCAAGCGGTCGGATTTGCCGAAATCGCAGCGACCACCGAAGATATTTCCTTTACGTTCAAAGACCTGATCAGTGGCCCTTATGCTGTCACTCTTTTCCATGACGAGAACGGCAATTACGACCTTGATATGCAGGATGGCTATCCTATCGAAGGGTACGGAACATCTGGTGCTGAAAACGCTTATGATGAGCTCAGTTTTCAACAGGCCGCGGTGAACCCAGGCGATATTTCAGTCCAAATGTATTATTTTTAGTTGTCTGCTCTCCTCACCTAATCTCCATCTCTTTTGCAAATTACCTCTTGAGAATCATGAGGAGCATTCTACTCTCAGGTATGTCCCGCGTGATGAAAAAATATTACCTGCTAGGGTTGGCCTTTGCCGTGGCTTTTATTTTGCGTGCGTTACAGGTCGGCAACGGGCTTCCTTACCTTCATTATTGGGATGAACCGCAAACCGTTAGCTATGCGCTCGGCATGTTGCGCGAGGGGACCCTCAACCCGCATTTCTATAGTTATGGGTCGCTGCCGATCTATCTCAGTGCGTTTGTTGATACGATCTACTTTGCTATTCGCCATGCGCTTCCCGTGTCTTCGCCTTATCATATGGCAAGCATGGATGAGGTCAAAATTGCGGTCGATACGGGGTGGTATTGGGATGTGTCCCACCCCGGTTTTGTGTATTGGAATCGCATGCTGACGGCGCTAATGAGCGCAGGCATGGTTGTTTTCACATACTTAATCGTACAAAGAATTTTCCAGAATAAATGGCTTTCGTTTACGGCGGCATTATTTCTCGCTGTGATCCCTTTTCATATTACACACGGTATCCGCACAACACCGGATACACCGGTTGCATTTTTTGTTATTGTCTGCACTTACTATGCGCTACGTTACAAACAAGAAAAGTTGGAGCGTGATTTTATCGTCAGTCTCATTGCAATGGGATGTGCTGTCGCTGTGAAATATAATTCTGGCCTCGTAGGCCTTATGCCCCTTGCGGCATTCCTCCTGCACTGGCGCACAACTGGGCAGACGCCTTCCCCCCGTCAGTTTGCAATCCTTTTTCTTGTGCCTCCTCTCACATTTGTTCTAGCGATGCCTTATTCTGTGATTGAGGTGAACGATTTTGTCGCTGCACTTTTAAGAGAGTTCAATCATTACAGCGTTGCGGGCCATGGTCCGGATTTCACCTCCGAGCCTGGTCTATCGCATATGTTGTTTCAATTGCGCACATTCAATGAAAACATAGGCGCAGTTGCCAGTTTGATCATTCTATTCGGAGTCGGTGCTGCTTACTATAAAAGAGATATTGCCTTTTTGCTGATCTACCCTTTTGTGTTTTTCTTGTTTATGACCAGTATGAAGGTCAACTTCCACCGCAACTATGTGCAACTATACCCCTTTTTGTCTGTCTTTTTTGTTTGTGGGTTATTTGTCATACATAAATTTCTGCGGCGGGCTCTTATCGCGTTTCTCCCTCAACAACAGAATGCTGCAGTATTTCCTGTTATTATTGTGGTCTTTATTTTACTTGGGCAGAAAAGTTTTGAGGTATGGCCCAAAGCTTGGGCCGTCGCAATTCATACAGAAACCCGCAGTGTTATCATCGATGAGCTCAATGCTCAAAATCTAGATATACCGCTCTATTTATCACGTGAATTACATTTTCAAGCCCCTGACTTGAATCGTTTACGGCATAAGTATGAAATTGTAGATGCGTTGGCGTTGCCATCTTGTGAAATATCAACGTCAGAACAGGCCCTCTTTGTTCTTCCCACGCATCTCGCACTATTCCAAAATGACATCAGTCAAAAATTGCAAAGTATGAAAAATCAGAAACGAAAAAAGACCCGTTTGCAAAGGCACCTGGAGACTCAAAAAGCCGTTAAAAATTATCAATCATTTATAAGAACCGGATTTGATCTAACGGCTCATCAATCTGATAACTCTGGAATAACATATGTTGATGCCCCATCGATCAACCCGAAGATCACATTAAAGACACTCTCATTGGATCTTGCAACATGTTTGGACAAGTAAAGAGACGCAAAAGTAATGTGTTAGTCTTTCATCTGGCCTTTATGCCAGTTCACAGTTTCGCGTAATCCATCGTCTAGCCGCCATTTTGGTTGCCACTGCAGGCGCATCTTCGCGTGACGATTATCTGCCACAAGATTGTCAATGTCTATAAAGCGGCGTGAGAGCTTATCACGGAGAATGATGCCGCTATAATCCGTAAGGGAACAAATCTTATCCACGATGTCGTTCATGGCATACGCCTTGCTGCTCGCTATATTGATGACGCAGCCGTGCAGCTTTGCAGTGCGTCCGGCTGAAAGTAAGCCCTTAATTGCATCATCAATATAGAGGTAATCGCGGCGCTGGGTGCCTTTGGTCATGTTAAATTGTTTGTTGGCGAGGCAGTGCTTAATGAGAGAAGGGATAAAGAAGGAGTCAGACTGATATGGTCCATAGACAAGAGCAAGGCGTAGAGTGATAAGCTCGATAGGGGTGACCTGTTGGAACATTTGGCCGTAATGCGTTAGCGCAACTTGGCTCGCAGAATAAGCGGAGATGGGTTTTTCACGCTGACCCTCCTGGTAAGGTACCTCTCCATCGCCATATTCTTCGAGTCCGCCTGCGCGAATAAATTTTTTAATGGTGTCTTTATGTGTGTGGGCAGCTTGTAAGAGATTGATGCTCCCTTGCACATTCACACGTAAACTGGTTTGTAAGGCCTCAACGGGATTGTCATTTGATCGTACAGATGTGGCATAAGCGAGGTGATAAATGATTTCGGGTTTCGTTGTGCTAATTGCTTCTTCTAACGACGCGAGATTTTCTAAGTCACCTTCAGCAAATAAAATCTGTTCGCGCAGATCGTTAATACGATCTGTTTTGCTGCTGGCGCGGACAAGCGCCGTAACCTCTGCACCTTGCTTCACAAGCGCCCGCGTGAGGTGTGAGCCGATAAACCCGGTTGCTCCGGTCACCAGAACGGACCGGCCTTGGAAAAACGCGTTTGACCCTTGCGTGTTCATTCAAAAATACGGGGTTCAGGAATGGGAAGGATGAATTTTCCGCCGCGCGCTTGATATGTTGTTTGCTCAGCTATGATTTCATCAGCGAAATTCCAGGCAAGGATAATTACATAATCCGGTTGTTGTTCCTCTAACACGGAGGGTGAGACGATAGGAATATGCATGCCTGGTGAATAAAGGCCTTGTTTCATGGTGCTTTTGTCAGCGAGATAATCAAGGTGTTCTGGACCAATACCGTAGTAATTCAAAAGGGTACAGCTTTTTGCCGGGGCACCATATCCAGCAACGCTTTTCCCTTCCCCTTTCAAACGCGTGATCAAAGACAGTAAGTCGTCCCTTATTGTGTTCACGCGCTTTGCAAGGGCAACATATGTTTCGCGCTCGAAAAGTTTTGCCTCGTGTTCCCGGTCCAGCCACTCATCTACATGCGTATTGATCGGGCGGGCGCAATCTTTGTGTTGCATAAAAACTCGCATCGAACCACCATGCACGGGAATAGGTTTAACATCGAACACCACCATGTCAAAGAATTTGCAAATTTCAATAAATGATTTGACGCTAAATTCTGAAACATGTTCGAGGTAGATTGTATCGAATTCATTATTTTCAACAAGAGTCAGCGCTTGCGGCACTTCAACGATAAATGCACCGTCATCTGCAAGAAGGGCTTTCACGCCTGACATAAAGCTGTGTAAGTCATCAATGTGATTGAATGTGTTCGATGTGGTGATGACTTGCATGGCGCCATGACTTTGCCGGACTTCTTGGCCCATCTCCGCGCCGAAATATTCATTGAGAATTTCAATGCCTTTGGCGCGCGGTGCATCGCTGAGATTTGCCGCTGGGTCAATACCAAGTGTTGCAAGGCCACGTTCCTGGCAATGGATGAGCAACAGACCATCATTACATCCAATATCAAGAACCTGCTGTGAAGGGTCGTTGATGAAACGATCTTGGATTAGCTTGGCGTAATCACCAAAATGCTTGTGCATGGTTGTGGAAAATGAGGGGACATAAAGGTAATCGCGAAAGAAATCAGCAGGAACATAATCCGGGATTTGGATCAACCCGCACTCAAGACACGTATGCGCCGGTAGCGGGAATTTTTCTTCACGCTCTAGATTTTCCTTCTTAAGAAACTGATTCGCAGGCGGGTGCATGCCGAGGTCGAGAAACATGAACATGTTCTGGCTCATGCAGGCCCGGCATGTTGTCTCTCCTAAGGTTCCAATATCTTGCTTGTGTTCACCCATAATCTCCCCTTTGTCCTGGTTTTAGCAGGATCTTCATCTCCTCTCAATCATTGCCCATATGTAAAGCGCGCTCAGTGGCTTGAAGTGTCATCCTGAGTCCCTCTGTCAGAGAGGTGTTGCATCGCCATCCCAGCGCATTCAAGCGAGAGGAATCGGATTGGGAGTCCATCATCTCATGTGTGCGGTAAGGTAAAGCGCCGAAGTTAAGCGCGGTGTTTGCGCCTGTAAGCTCTTTCATCATTTCCACAAGGCCGCGAAGATGTGTGGCGACACCTGTGCCGACGTCAACTGAATCGCGTTTTGCGAATCCCGGTAAATTTTCCAAAATACACGCATATGCGTTGACCACATCGTCGATATAAACAAAGTCACGCTTTTGTTCGCCTGCCGTAAGATCTATTGAAGATGAGTGCGTGAGCAGACTGTTCGCGATGTAACCGATAAAATTCGTTGTATCCACAGCAGGACCATAGAATTGCTCAAGACGGACATTTATAAATTGGATTTCGCTTTGGTGACATAACACCTCGCTCTGCTCAAGAAAGGCGGCTTTACTGGCCGCATATTCACTGACGCGGGGATCGAGCACCGTATCGGCATTGATAAAAACTTGAACACCCGCCTTTGTTGCCCATGCAAGGGTGTTTGATGCATAGGTCACATTGGTGCGCCAAATTTCATCTTTGGTTTCCCCGTGACGGCCATAGTTCGTTGCTGTATGGAGCACAGCCTGCACAGTTTCACCCTCGACGGCCTTGCTTATTGGGTCATTGCGCGCAAGTGTGCGTAAATGAACATTCTTATGCCGCCCGAGACGCGACGTATCTGACCCCGCGCGTGTGATGGCGATGATGTTATGTGTGGGCGCAAAATGATTCACTAAATGTGACCCAAGATAACCAGAAGCGCCTGTGATAAGAAGTGTCATAGGCAATTGCCATATAGACTAAAAATGAAGGCCAAAGAACTCTTCCACTTTTTCAATAACAAAGCGCAATTGCTCTTGCCCTAGGCCGGGATAAACACCCAGCCAAAATGTTTGATTCATAATACGGTCTGTATTGTTGAGTGTGCCCGCGATACGATAATTCACGCCCTCAAAATAGGGCTGCCGTGTGAGGTTGCCTGCGAACAACAAACGGGTTCCGATTTTATGGTCATCCAAATAACGCGTCAGATCGACGCGCTGTTGTCCAGCGCTGTCCTTTATAGTGATGGGAAAGCCAAACCAACAAGGGTCCGTGTTCGGTGTGGCTTCCGGTAGGATGAGAAAGTCTGAACAACTGGTAAGACCCTTATGCAGAAAATTAAAATTGTCTTTGCGTGCTTGAATGAAGCCAGGAAGTTTTTTGAGTTGTGCAACGCCGCAAGCCGCCTGCATGTCTGAGATTTTCAGATTATAACCAATATGGGAATAGGTATATTTGTGATCGTATCCGAACGGCAAGCTCCCAAGCTGTTGTTCGAAACGTTTGCCACAGGTATTGTCACATCCAGGATCACAATAGCAATCACGTCCCCAATCGCGGAATGATTCGATAATGGTCTCGAGTTCATCCGAATTTGTAAACACAGCGCCGCCTTCACCCATGGTAATTTGGTGGGCCGGGTAAAAGCTAATCGTACCAATATCCCCTGTCGTGCCGACGATTTTTCCATCATATGTCGATCCGAGCGCATCACAGCAATCTTCGATAAGCCAGAGATTATACTTATCAGCTATTTCACGCACGCGCTTGAGATCAAACGGATTACCAAGCGTATGGGCAAGAATGATGGCGCGGGTTTTTTTGCTAATCGCCCCTTCAATCAAATTCACATCAATATTGTAGGTTGGAATATCCACATCGACGAAGACAGGAACTAAACCATTTTGAATAATTGGATTAACAGTCGTTGGAAACCCGGCGGCCACTGTCACCATCTCATCGCCTGGTTTGAGCGCGCGGTCCCCTAACTTTCGCGATGTCAGGGCCGTTACGGCAAGCAGATTTGCCGCCGACCCGGAGACCGTGGTGAGTACATGCTTTGCGCCGAGGAAAGCGCCAAGATGTTCCTCGAACATGCCATTGAACCGCCCCGTCGTCAGCCAGCCATCAAGGGACGCTTCGACCATATGTTTCAGTTCATCCGCATCCAACACTTTCCCCGAGGGGGGGATAGCACTTTCCCCCGGCACAAAGGATGCTGGCGCATATTGCAGCGCTGCATAGTCTTCGACTAATGCGGCAATGTGTTTTCTGAGCTCTTCTTTTGACATGGTGCTGAGATGTAGCTGAATTACGGGCTATTTGCTAGCGTTTGATAGGTCGAGATTTCCGCCTGGGTGTAGTCGTGCATATTTTCGCCGGCCAGCCATGCTTGATGCCAAGCTGTGATGCGCTTGAGGGCATCGCCGAGTGACCAAACGGGACGCCATCCTAAATACTCACGCGCTTTTGTGCTATCGAGCTTGAGATAATGGGCTTCGTGTGGGTGATCCCCATTATCGGTTGACCAGCTACTTCCTGGCCACTCTTTGACCATGGCGTCACAAATCCAAGAGACCGGTTTTGCATCCCCTTCATTGGGGCCGAAATTCCATGGTCCAGCATAGCGCGGCCCATCTTCCCAAAGCTTTTGCACAAGAGTTAGGTAACCGGCGAGGGGTTCGAGGACATGTTGCCATGGACGTATGGCATGGGGGTTTCGGATAACTACTGGCGTCTGTTTCTCAAAAGCGGTGAGAACATCCGGCACAAGCCGATCATCGGCCCAGTCGCCGCCGCCGATAACATTGCCAGCCCGGCCCGTTGCGATGGCGCAGCCATGTTGATCGAAACGATCGGGGTGAAAAAATGACTCGCGAAACGCCGCAGTGACCAATTCTGCACAGCCCTTGCTATTGCTATAGGGATCACGCCCGCCCATGGGCTCGTTTTCGCGATAACCCCAATCCCATTCCTGATTTTCATAACATTTGTCGCTGGTCACATTGAGGCAGACTTGCACCCCGTCAATGGTGCGTATGGCTTCGAGTAAATGGACCGTTCCCATGACATTGGTGGAATAGGTTTCGATTGGGTCCTCATAAGAAAAGCGCACCAAAGGCTGGGCCGCCATATGTATGATAATGTTTGGAGCGAATGAGGTGATTTCCGCTTTTAACCGATCAAAGTCACGAATATCGGCAATGACCGAATCCATGCCTTTCTCAACCTGCGCTTCTTGAAACAAGCTTGGCGTTGTGGGGGGGGTGAGCGCATACCCTTTCACATGCGCGCCCATATGTTGCAGCCAAAGTGAAAGCCAACTGCCTTTAAAGCCTGTGTGGCCGGTGAGAAAAACTTTTTTTCCCTTCCAAAAGGTTGGATCAATCGTCATGCCCACATCTTCCACGGCGCATCGCCAGACGCCCATAAATCTTCCAGCAGATTTTTATCGCGCAAAGTATCCATGGGCTGCCAGAATCCATGATGTTCAAAAGCCATCAATTCGCCCTTCTCAGCCAGCGTCGCCAATGGCTCTTGCTCCCAAATCGTCTCTTCATTGGCAATGAAATCGAGTGCTTTCGGTGAGAGGACAAAGAACCCGCCATTGATCATAGACCCATCACCTTCTGGTTTTTCTTGAAAGCGCTCCACCTTCCCGTTTTGAATTTCCAGCGCGCCAAAGCGTCCAGGTGGATAGGTGGCTGTGACAGTAGCATTTTTGCCATGTTCTTTATGAAAGCACAGACTGGCCTGAATATCGATACTGCCAACGCCATCACCATAGGTAAAGCAAAAGGCCGATTCATTCTCAAGATGCTCTTTGACCTTCAATAAACGCCCCCCCGTCGGGGTTAAATCACCGGTATCGATTAAGGTCACAGTCCAGGGCTCAGTGCGTTTATGATGCACCTCCATGTTATTGTCTTGCATGGAGAATGTCACATCTGAGGTGTGTAAAAAATAATTCGCAAAGTATTCTTTGATCACATAGCCTTTGTAGCCACAGCAGATAATGAAATCATTGATGCCGTGATGAGAATAGATCTTCATAATGTGCCAGAGAATGGGCTTTCCCCCAATCTCGATCATGGGTTTTGGCTTAAGGGTTGTTTCTTCGCTTAAGCGCGTGCCCAATCCTCCAGCCAGAATGACAGCTTTCATGCTGATCAATCCTTCTCATGGGATGCCACAAAGGCATCATAAAAAAACCGGCGCTTATCCAGGCCATATTCGCATAATAGGCTTTCCGCGTCTTCTATCATAGTCAGGGACCCGCAAGCGTAAACATCGAATCCGCTTAAATCGGGATGTATGGTTAACAGATGATCTTGCACATAGTGTTTTTTTGCTGTGGTTCTTTGACGCTTTGAGAGAACCTGCTCGACTTTTATGTGATCATATTGAGAGGCCCATACAGTGGGGCGCTTGTCATAAAAATCTGCCTCCTCGCGGCAGCCCCAGAGAAGTGTGATGGGCCGTTTGTCGCCCTCGTGTATGAGAGATTCAATCATAGCTTTGATGGGCGCCAACCCTGTTCCTGTGGCTAAGAAAACTAAAGGGGCCTCTCCATCTCTGACGAAGAATGTCCCAAGGGGCGCGCGCATGGACATGAGCGTGTTCGTGGTGATCGGCTTGTCAAAAAAGAGAGCGCTCATTTCACCGCCAGAATAGCGTTTAATATGCAGCTCGATTGTGCCGTCTGCATTTGGGGAATTGGCGATGGAATAGGACCGGCAGACCCCTTGATACGTTAAATCAAGATATTGCCCCGGGAGGTAAACAAGGCGCTGATTGGGAGGTGTGCGTAGGGTGAGAATCAGAATATCGTCGCCCACATACGTGGCCTGATTCACTTTACAGGGCAATGTGCGCCTTTGAATATCCGCGAGTTCAGGGCAATAGTCCGCTTCGATCACGAGGTCGGAGAGGGGTATATACGAACAACTAAGAAATTCGCCTGAGTCGATTGTTTCCCCGTCTTCGTTCTGAATGCGACCTTCAAGAAGGGTCGCCTTGCATGACTTGCAGCGGCCATTCTTGCATCCATGCACAAGCTGCACATCTTGATTTAAAAATCCATTCAGCACAGACACGCTCTCAGGACAGGCAATGGCTGTGTCTGTTCCAGCAAGGCGAATGGTGTAGGTGTGTGTCATTGTGCGGATTGTCTTTCCAGGCACCATGCCGTGATAAAGAAAGTGATACTGTTTCCTAGCACATTCAGGACGTCAGGTTAAGACTTCGTCAGGATAGGGTGTCGCCCGTCAAAACTGTTGGCTGTTTGACACATCGCACGCGGTCTCTATGATGCTGGCGAATCACATGGCACCTACGCGTGAAAGCTCATCATGAAGAATTTCGTCATCATTTTTCAAGAAAAGGAAGGCACAATGGCGCAAGTGTCTCTCTTGAATAATCTTGATGCTTTCTCAATCGTTCATTCCCTAACAGATGCACAATCCACCCCGCAGTGGGAACCCTTTGAATTTGCAAAGTGCGGTGCGATGTCCAATAAAAATCTGGAGCTTATTTTTGAGGAGATTTTCTCAGGGCACACCGTTGATTTGCATAAGGTGAATGCTGCTTATCAGCAAACATCATGCCAAAAAATTGCATCTATTGATGCATCCAAATCGATTGGGTTTAAGATGCGTCTTCATCCACCGTCACGTGTCTTAGCGACAACAATGCAAACATCGCCGCGGTGGGCCCAATATTTTCAACGGCAATATAATGACTACCTTTTAAGGGATATGAAGCGGAGACTTTTTCGGATTTTTCGTGCCTATGGTGTGGTTGTGTTTATGGCGGTCCGCCAAGACATTCTGCGCTGGGCGCTTTCGACCTATCATGGCGATGGCACGCATAGTTTTGGGCATCTCCAAGGAAGTCATGATGCAAATCATGAAAAAATCTATGTTGATGTAGACCGCTTAGGAACTTTTATTCATCGCTGTCGGTATATTCACAAGCGTAAAAAGAAGATTGTCTCAGAACTACATGCTGCTGGGGCGCGGGTTGAGATCTTGCGTTATGAAGATTTTCAGTCAGATCCCAAGGCGCATTTCCGTGCCTTGTGCGATACATTGGACGTCGATGTCACAGATGCAGATATCCAGTTGGCGTTAGACACAGGAACACGGTTTCAAAAAGTGCATGCCGATGACATCTCAACGTATGTTGAGAATCATCAAGACATTCTTGCGCGCTTTCATGATTGTTATGAACCATGGTAAGTGCCCAGGGTCACGTGCTGCGCTCTAAAAAGTGATCAAGCGCCTGTGAAAGTTGCGTGAGATTAATTACGCTATCCTTACTTTCCTGCTCTGGGTCAAGGTCACATTGGTAATATTGATACATGTTGTGACCAAGAGACGCCCCGAGTGCAAGAAGATGCTCCAGCGCACACACACCTTCATTCATTTGCTCGCTAATGATGCTGAGAATATGCCCACCAGGTTTCATGAAAACACTATTGTGCATACCTGATCCAATTGGCCCTGCGAGAATCTTACATTCAGAGAGAAGATAGTGTTTCTCATTTTCTGAGCTGAGTTCTTCAGGGCGAATGATATGGAATCCACGTGATCGGAAGAGGTGTTCAATGTCGGCCTCGTTCTCAATTTGTCCTGTGCGGAACGAATAATTTACATTACGGCGTGACATATATATTTTTTCAGGACGTGCCGTTGAGGTGTCGCTTGGTCTATACTCTCCTGCCATGCGCTGGTTTAAAATTGACCACACACCGTGTGCTTTCTCCGAGATATAGCAATTGCTTCGATTAAACATGCCAATACTGACACTGCATTGTGGAATAATAAGCTCTTCCGCAATGAAGGGTTTCTCGATAAAAATAAAGTTGTCTTCCGTAATGCCAAGGGCATGAAAATAATTACTCCAAAAGTCACGAAAGAGACGCTTGCGCATATGCATCGTATTGCGATCACTGAGGACATGAAACAGAACCTGATCAAATTTGCGCTCTTCAGTTTCCACCGCGCGCCAAAAGCGGGTGAGAGTCTCAAGAATAAAATGCCCGAATTGATCTAGTAATATGCCTCCATAATATGATCGGCCAGGAAGAGCTTCATATTCTGATAGGTCATAGCCCGGATATTTAGGGAGATCGGGATGTAGTTTAAATCCGCGGTAAAGGGGTTTGATGTGGGTTGCATAGGTAATGGGATTCAGCGCATTGTCATAAACCGCATGCTCCATCATCAGTGAGGCAGGTATTTGTAAGTGTGCATGCAATGGCAAGAGGAGGGCGTCTTTCTCCGTGCTTGCCTTTGGCGTAAATTCCGATACCGAGATGCTCTTGAGGTAGTGTGCGTAATGGTCTGACTGTGTCAGATTCGTCCCGACATCCGCGAGGGTTGCAAGGTGTGTTGTTTTATTCTGTCGTTTAAAAAGATCAAACATGAAATTATTTGTCATATAGAAAGGAATCAATTGCGCTTTCAAAGGGACGAAGGTCTATACGTGCTGATTTCTTCGTATCACTCACATAGTCATCTTGGTAGTAAACATATGAATGATGTTCACAGAGAGTATCAATAGAGATTTGTTGCTCAAGTCCCGGCAAGCCGCGATTTATTTGATCACTGATAATCTGTAGAACTTTACTGCCTTTTGGTAAGAAAACACTGTTCATCAGGCCTGATCCTGAAAGAGCTGTTAGTGTTCGGCATTGTGAGAGAATGACATGTTTTTCAGCTTCCGACTTAATGTCTTCGGGGTAGAGGATGTGAAATCCTTTTTTCATCAATAGCTGCTCTATGTCTTCTTCATTCTCTAATAATCGCCCTTGGAACGGATTCTCAACCTTTCTCCGTGAGATATAGATCCTCTCATAGGCGCTATTTTGATCTGTGTGTGGTGTAGAGTCGATGATACGCCGATGCGTTTCGCGCCAAACACGCACAGCATCTTTTGAAAGGAAACAATCGGGTGCACGGTAAACGCCAATACTCAGTGCGCATTGTGGAACAATTAAATTATCACAGTGAAGGGGACGGTTGGCGACTACAAAATTATCTGGTGTGATGCCGAAAGCATCAAAGTAAGCTTTCCAATAACCGCCAAAAAGATTTTGCTTAATTCCCTCTTCATCGCGCTGACCAACAATATGAAAAATAAATTTCGACAGTTTTTTTTCTTCATCCTTCAAACGACACCAAAGCCGCGTGATGACTTCCAGAATGAAATGCCCAAAATGAGGAAGCAGAAGACCCATATAGTATGATGTGCCGGGGATATGCTCGAGTATGGTGTTCTTTGAGAAGGGGTAGGCAGGTAAATCTGGATGGTCCTCATATCCATTATAAAAGGCCTTGATGTGATTTGCGATTGTCACAGGATTGAGTTCATGATCATAAACAACATGTTCAATAATGCGTGACTGGGGAACTTGTTGTGGTGCCACAAATGGAAATAAATAAGCGCCATCAACGTCGATGGAGGTTGGGGTGAAATTTGCTGGAGAAAAAGCAAGACTGTGTTTGTAGTAGTCTGGCGGTTCAGAGAGGTGATGTGTTAACGTTTCAAAACTGGCAAGGTCTTCGTGGGTATAGAGACGCCGAAATAAATCCTTGTATTGCGTTTTTGGAATATAAGGGGCCATTACAAATTTATAGCCTTCGTCTTTCGGCAATGTTTATCAAACTCTATAGGCAGGAAGACAGAGTCTTATCAAGCGCCTTTTCAAGTTTTGTTAAGTTTATCGGAGGTTGTTGGGGCTCCGATCCCATCGCGAGATCATGCTCGAAATATGCGTGTGTGCGATGTCCCACCAGGGTATTCATGGCTATTTGATGGATCACGGCTGGATTGGTTTTGTAGGCTTGTTCACTGATGATCATCAAGACATCAGCCTGATGCGGAATAAAGACTGAACTTAGCAGGCCCGACCCAGGTGCGCCTGCGAGAAAGCGCACATTTGAGAGCACGGCTTGTTTTTCATATTCAGATTCGAGGTCTTCAGGGTAGAGAATGAAAAACCCTTTTGAACGAAAAAGATCCTCAATCTCAGCTTCATTGCTATAGACTCTGCCGCGGTTAGGATTGGCGACCTTACGACGCGAAATGTAAACGCGATCGCCAAAGTTTTTTTCTGGATTATTTGTATAATAGGCAGCGGACATTTCACTATTTAAAAAACGCCAAACAGGAAGAGCTGCATCACTGATAAAACAGTCGGAGGCGGACAGGCTGACCGCATATTGCGGCAGGGTTATTGAGTGAAATGATGTTGGGTGCGTCAGAAAGAGCGTGTTTTCTTGAGACAAGCCAAGGGCATT
Organism: Alphaproteobacteria bacterium; assembly: GCA_028280675.1. Lineage (GTDB taxonomy): Bacteria > Pseudomonadota > Alphaproteobacteria > SMXP01 > SMXP01 > JANQLI01. Next base: position 52,523 of record JANQLI010000129.1, on the reverse strand, counting down.
GAGATAGTCCGCCCAATAACCTTTAAAAAGGCGATTTTTAAGAGCGTCATTCAAAGCATTCTCAATATCGCGTTGCCATATATGAAACACAAAAATGGTGTTTGGATCGACGCCCGTTTGCAAAGCATGCCAATAGCGGGTCAATACCTCGAGTATAAAGTGGCCATAATGGGTGATTAAGAAACCCATATGATAATGGGGGCCCCCTAGGGGGGTTAACTTGATGTCTTTATTTTGCATTTCCGGATTGTCTAAATACCCTTTATAGCGCGAGATAAGGTGATTGGCCGATGGGATGGGATTGCCTTTATTATCGTAAGCAATGTGGTCAAAGTATCCGTCAAATTGCCAATCATTTGGATAAACCGCACGTGTGGGCAGAAGTGTGGAATGCGATGCCGTATGCACGCGGGGCATGTATGCTGCCGGCACCATGGTGCTCAGTTCGTAATCAAAAAACTTTGACCCATTTGATGTGCTCAGGAGGTTAGCCGCGCAATCAATATTGCGATGGTTGTAGAGAGAGCGAAAGAGATCGCCACTTTTTTCCATCGCGGGTGACATTTGAAGTTCATTTTTGATGCGTGTGAGAGTCCCCCAACCCTCCCCTCGGGAAATTGCATTCGCGGCGGCACGGTAAGATCTTCTGACAGAGAGCGGCACCCCTTTTCCCCTAAACTTAGATGTTCAACATTCAGCTATACATATTTTTCAATCACTTTATCACCGTATTTCAAAACGTCTAACTAAGTATGAGGAGCCATGACGCGTCAGATGAGATGAATCCCACTGCACGAGGGCTTTATCTTTGTCTCCTGCATAGGTAAGACAGCCCTTTTCCGGTCGGCATAGTATAGATATGGGTGATATATATGTAACGTCCAACTCACTGAAAAACTCCTGCATCTTTTGGTCCATAGCGATATAGGGCTCATTCCTATCATCAAGCAAATATTGCGGGATGGAATATATATTCGGAATTTCCTGGGGGCCAAGCTGTTGATAAAGCCGAATCGGCAAGCCTTTAGACCAATGGGGCACTGGACCAACAACATATATAAATTTGACACCCGCTCGTTTCAATTCTTTGATAAGTGAGACTGTTAAAGTATATTGTTCCCTTTGCCATCTGCCCGCTATTAACACATGCGATGGCCTTGTCTCTTTGACATATTGAAAAATATTATCATTGATGTTCTTGCAGAAGGGCCTGTGTTTTGGATTGCGATTTAAAATAGGTCTACAGTCTGAGGATGTCCGAATAATGATATTATATGTATCGGCAAAATTCTCAATAAGTCCGGGTATGAGGTGGGCAGCGTGACTATCACCCCATAAAAGCATTGTGGGGCCGTCAGTTTTCCCTTTTGCAGTGCACCTTTTAAAGGGAAGCGGTTCAGACATATCATCTGGCTCAAGAAAGCATGTATGCGCTAGGTAATCATTGGCGTAGTCATATGGACCGAATGCGATTTCATCTTCTTCTGAGCCCGTTAATGATCCTCTGGCCTGGAGTGCATAAACATTTAATATGAGAATAATAAGTGATGCCGTGACGACGATCATCAGGAATAGCTTCGTGGACAGCTTATTTTGAATGCGCGCCCTTCTTTCAATCGCTATATAGCCGATAGAAGACAGAATTGTTGTCAACATAATGATCAGAAATTTATCTAAATTTGATTCTGATGCTTGTGTGAGTCTTGAAAAAGCAAAAAGTGGGAAATGCCACATATAGAGTGAATATGAAAGAAGGCCGATGCGGACGCATATTTGACGACTTAAGAGCCAAGTTATGTAATCTCCTTCTTGCGAGAACCAAATAAGCAGCATGGTTCCTGCGACTGGGAGAAGTGTAACTAAGGAAGGGTGTGGAGTTGTCTCGTCAAATAGCAAAACCGCACAAATAATGAAAACGAATCCCAGAATGGGTAAGGCCTTAGTAAATCGACTCTCAATTTTACGCCCAGATGTTAACTCGATGTGAGCAAGGATAGCACCAGCCATCAATTCCCAGCCCCGTGACGGAAGGAGATAGAAATTCGCTTCTATAAATTGAGAGCTTCCGTATTGTGCGAGACCTAAAGACGTGATTGTTATGAGACCAAGAATAAAAACAAGGTGATTCTTAAAGTATCGCCACAGTGCTATTAACATAAACGGATACAAAATATAAAATTGTTCCTCAACCGCTAAGCTCCAGGTGTGTAGTAGTGGCTTCAGCGCGCTTGGCTCCGCCCAATAATTGCTGTCTAAAAAGAAGTAAATGTTTGAGCTAAAAAACAATGTCGTGATCGCTGACAAAGAAAACGACATCAGCGGTTGGGGAGGCATGAGAAAGAGCGCTGCCAATGTTGTTAACAACGTCACGGTTAGTAATATTGGCATAATACGCCGAGCGCGCCGTTCATAAAAATTCTTTAGGCTAAATTTATCTTGTGCCAATTCTCTGATGATGATGAGTGTGATGAGATAACCGGAGATCACAAAAAACACATCAACTCCGATGTATCCTCCCTGAAAGAGGGTTGTCCCAGATAACGTAAACTCCGCATGAAATAGAATAACGCTCACAACCGCTATTGCGCGGAGACCATCAATTTCTGGGCGATAGTAATTCGGCACGAATTGCTCCCTAGGAAAAAGTTAGCCAGATTTTCCTTGGTAGGGCGCGTGTGAAATGTAAACAGCCGCGTTCATTGATTTGTCCGCTCCGATTGGGGTAATAAATATTCCTCAAGGAGCGGTGCCATCAAGCTTTTCCCAGCCCGCAAAGAATAAAATGTCTGAATGATTTCAGCGAATTGGTCTGTCAAAATTTTCAAATCGTGCTCATTTTTTGTGAGCATTGTTAAAACAGCATTGGCGAAGCTAATGTCATCATCGGTAGCGGGAATTATTCCGGCAAGTTCTGGAATACCCTCTAAGGCGCATGATGTAGCCACAAATGGCACACCGTGGCGCATTGCCTCAAGCACTTTGCCTTTGACGCCTGCCCCATACCGTAATGGCATCACGACAACTTTGACCTGTGCATATAATAACTCCAGCTCTTCATCACCCACATAACCATGGAAAATAAGTTGGCTGTCCTCTAGCGATGTAAAGTCAGAAGGTGGATTTTTTCCTACAATATCAATCAAGATGTTGGGCGTTTTGGTTTTTATCTTCGGGTATATGTGTTCAATAAACCAGCGTAAACCGTCTATGTTCGGTTGATGTTGAAAGCTACCGACAAAAAGAATACGCTCGCTTCTCTCTGCTATTGAACTGGACTTACTTTGATCATCATACAGATATAATGGTAGAGTCTTAATCGACGTGATGCCGAATTCTTCTCTCACCAAGCGTTCCTCCTCTCGGCTTGGTGTAAAATTGAGATCTGCCATGGCAAAAAAGTGGCGTTCTTTTTCTTTCATAATGAGTGCTTGTTCACTGTCTTTGCCTTTAATAGCTGCCTCTCTTTGAAGACGTAGATAATGGAGATCATGACACATATACCAGACAGGAAGCTCAAGTATATTCTTGCAATAACTCATATAGTGTTCGGCAACATGTGGGCGGTGAATATATACCAAATTGATTTGGCTCTGGTTTGTCTCTAACCAGCCATGCCAGGCTGCCGGCGTCCATATTTTGTTTTCTTCTTCGTGCGTTAAAACAGTGACCCCCATTTGTCGTATAGATTGCAGAAGACTCAAATCAACTGGATCATCGCAAAACGGAAGGAAAGTGACGTCATAGTCGAGTTCAAGAAATAACTTGATATAATGATGTGTATGCCGCGCACCTGCGTTCTGGTCGAACTTTGGAATCTCATGGTCAATGATCACGATATGCTGTTTTTTATGTGCGGTAACATTAGTTTTGCTCTCGGGTAATGTATATCTGGTTTGCTCAGCGTGGACGATCGGGTTGATGCCCGCTAATGCAACATGCGCATGAGAGCGAATATACTCAATCGTATTAAAGTGAGCTGATGGATTAAACCCTGCTGCAGCGCCAATTTTTAAATAGTGTTTGGCTGCTGTTAGTCTGGTTGTTGAGTCCTTTAAATATAGGTCTCGGTAATACGATTCATCAAAAAGAGGCGAAAATTGAATAATGCGTTCATCCTTTCCGAAGGTTTCATTCAGCCGTCTGCGGGGTGAAATAGCTCTGCGCGCGCGGCGAAAGCTCTGCATAGCCATATCAGTGTGAATATGTTCTGATTGCAACAGATTATCTTGGAGGGCATGAACTTGGTAAGAGTGGGACTCTTTCAATTCATTGAGCTCACCTCTTATTTCTAATAGCTTCTGTTTTAGCTTATTGTATTCCTCCTCCTGTTTAACGAATTCTTTCCTTTGCAGTTGAAAATCGTCCCTCTGCATATGGAAATCATCACGGGCTTGATGTGTATCCTCGCGTATACCATGCAGATCTTCTCTCAACAGAACAAAATCTTGTTCAATTCTAGTTATTGTATTGAGGTGATCACTAGAGAGCTGAGCAAATAACGCATTTGATAAGTTAAGTTTATCATCAAGAGATATATGTCTATCAGTTAATATCTCAGGGTATAACTGATCGTTGATGGGAGGCAAGAAGTTAAGTGGGTTCAGTGGTGAAAAAGATGCTGCTACTCTTTGATTTATTTCTGTATATACGCCCTGATATTTTTTAGCTGTTGCCCGATCTAAAGATGCAGCAGGAGTATCACGTGATAGTGCGTTTAGACCGCTCTCTAAATCCGCTAATGTAACAGTTTCAACGGGAAGCGTATTTAGGTATTTGCGAAAAGACAACGTTTTCTCATCAAGAGACTGATTTGTTGGAGTTGAGGTCTTTAACTCCATCTCAATACCAACTTGTGAGAGGAAGTCAGCAATAATACCGTCTTCGCTCACTGCAAGATGAAATGAACGAACACAAAGATTGTCTTCTCCAAAAGCTTTACCCCAGCGCTCTAGAAGTTTTTCATAATCCAATACATTCTTGAAATAGGAGTTTACGGATTCGGCTGTTTGGGGGACGATTCGGGTGTCGTAAGCTTTAATAGCCTGATTTAAATAGGAAGATATGAATTCAACTTGATTACGAAGATAAGCGATGATGGTCACATCATACTTCTTTAAATAGTTTGCAATTTCATCAAGGCTTGGATTTTCCTTTGCTGAATCTTTGTCAATTAAGCAGAAGTCTTCACTTGAAAGGATAAAAATGCTTTCGGGCCGGGAATCAATTTCTTCAATTAAGTTATTAAATAACTCTCTGTGCGATAAAGGTGATACTGGGTAATGAGTAGGAAGATCTCGAAGAAAACACCAAGGCAATTGATGAGATGACCCCAATGCATAACCAGTCTCTGGAATCCTAATAGAATGATCCTCCAGCAGGAGCTTATTCTCACGTAAAAATGACTGAAGAGCTGTGGTGGCTGTCCGATGAATGCCGATATGGATTATAATCTTCTTCATAGTTTATTGAGCTGATCAGCAAATGATTTTAACATATCGTCTTGCTTGCATTGTGAGAGGATTAATGTACTTAACTCTCGTCCTAGATCATTATGCTTATCGGAGAATTTATCTGCAAATTGATGGAGAAAAATATGATCAAGGCCTTCATGGTATTTTGGTGTTTTATCTAACTGTTGTGCATCAAGCGTAAGGCCTTTGAGAGCATCTTTATACTTTAAATTTAGTTTCTGATTATCTTCTTCAAATTGTGTGATCAAAAGGGCCCGCTCTTTGTCAGACAGTATGGTTGTTTTGACGCGCTCACAGTCAAGAAGCGGAAGTGATGATATTGCATCATAAGATGAGTCTTTAACATCTCTAGGAAGTGACAGGGTAGTAAGTTTGTTGAGGAGATCAATACGATAATACGAAAGAGCCTGATTAGCTTCGTGCATTGGAAATTTCCATGTGGCATCTAAGGGTGCGTTAATTTGGTCTAGTACATCATATATTATATTCCGCTTGTGCAAAAGAGATCGTACAAAAGGCCTGATTATAAGTCCTGACTTTCCAAATGTTTCAGCCCACTGGTCAATTAGAAATGTGTAGTAATTTCCCTTTCGCGATATAAAATCCTGAAAAAATTCTTGGTGGTACACAGGTTGGGATAGTTTTGCGTTTCGCACCTCTTGGCTGTACGTAGATTCATAGCGGGGTAATTGATGGCGAAGATAGGCGAGGATGCGTATGTCGAAATCACGAAAAAAATCTGCAATAAATTCTCGGCCATGTTTCTGATATGGAAAACCAAATAATGAAAAATACTCTGTACTAAGGAGCATTGTATTACATCCAGAGTGATTAAAATTATTTATGAGATCTCGATAAATCGCTTGCGAGTTAGGTCGAGGTAATTTTTGCAAAGCGGGGGGGACGCGCTTTAAAAGCGATGTAGCTAATAGATGATGCGCTCCATCAATAATACCTGTGTTGGGATAATAAATTTTCTGCGTCTTGAGTAATTCTCTATTGGCATAGAGAAACTCTTGGGCTGCTGTGGAGCCTGTTTTTGGTAGACCGATATGAAGAACTAGTACTGGTTTTGCCATCTTTGTCTTCCAAGGGGTAAGATATCAATCTGTTGTTTATATTTATAATTGATTGCTTGAGCTCTAAATTGTCTTTTTAGCTAAATAATCTTTTAATCTGGCGAAGTGGCATTGTAATTTTCCAGCTAAATGAATTATAGATACGATCTATATCCTCATGTAGATTTTCAATTTGACTTTCATATTTACTTTCTAGTTCGTAACGTTCATGAGTCCAAGAATCAGAATCTTCATTTAACAATCCAACCGAATTGCACCAATCATAATAGCTGCTTTCACCTTCCGCAAAAGGATCCGGATAGTTCTCTTGAAGTTCATGATTATCACGGTAGACTTGGCGCGACTTTGCACTGATCCTTTTTCCGTTTGCAAAGTGCTCGTATTTCCAATGTTTTAACGATTCATCAGAATGACCATGTTGTTTGAGGTAATCTCCATAAGCATTCCATAGATCGAGTGCTGCTGGATGCTCTTCTGCGTGCTTCAATAATAGGTCGCTGAAATTTCTCCCTGCATCAAATCCTGTGAAGTGATAAAATTTGATCGGTTCATTATCAGCGTAAAAAGTTTCTCCAGACCGCGTTATGGGACGGTGTGTAATATTCCATGTCGCAACATTACACCCCTTGTCGCGTACGATATGTGCTGAAGGAAAAAAGATCGGAGCGAGATCGCACCAACGTTGATCTGTAAAAATTCCAAGCGGGACGTCATCATAGCAAAAATACATAAGACGTTGTTTCCACCATTCCGCAAAAGCGTGTCCTTCAGGTGAATTTTTGATCCCTATGAATCCGAGATTGAACACGCCATGGGCGAGAGTTGTGACGATTTCCTTCGCATGGATCTCCCATTTCTCAGTTTCTGGCGCAAGAATGTGGGGCGTGAGAAGTATATCATATTGCTTAAATAAGTTGACGAGGGAGTCAAAAGAGCTCAGCACCCATATATCAGGGTCAAGATAGAAAACCGCATCCGTGTTCTCCATACTGAGTAAGTATTTCAGGGCATATCCTTTAACAGCAGTGCAAAGCTCAACGACATTATGCGTAAATATCCATCGCGTCTTATCTTCGATGTTCATATCATCAATAGTTAACACAGCATCAAAGGGCTCATTCTCAAGATTAAAAGTTCTAGGGAGCGAATCGCTAAAGACCAGTAAAAAAAAGTAATCTGGGTGGTGTTCTTTAAGGGAATGAGCAACCACACGCGCTTTCGGCAAATAACTTTTCGTGCAAGAAGTATAGACCCTTATCATCCTCAGAACCTTAGCTGTATTCGACGTTTGCGTTCGTAACATTAGTCTTCATGGAAAAAATTTCATCCATACGCATACTTAAAAATATGAATGTTCACAATAACGCAGCGTTGAGAATGCAAAAGGCAAGGAGGGTTATTTAAAAGGTGTGAAGTCACGTTTGATCACTTTCATTACAGCATCTTCGCTAAAATATTCTTCAATTATCTTTTGCGCACTTGTTATGAGTTCCCGGCATTTATTTTCGTTTTTATACAAATCTACCACACTCATTGCAAAGTCTTCCGCATCATCTTGAATATCGAGGCATGAGGCAGCGTTTGGTATCCCTTCGGCGCCAGTTTCCGTTGTTACAACAGGAATGCCATATTTCATAGATTCTAATATTTTTCCTTTGACCCCCGCGCCGTAACGCAATGGTGCGATGCAGAGGCGTATCTGTCGGTATAAACTCTCTAAGTCCCCTTCCGTCAGATAACCATGCGCGTGGATGAAATTGTTTCCTTGACGCAAGAGTTCGTCGGGCATATTGGAGCCGACGATGTGCAACTGAATATCAGGAATATCTTTTTGAATACGTGGAAATATTTCCTCGATAAACCATAATATTCCATCAAGATTTGGAGGGTGATTAAACCCACCGACGAATAATATACCTTCTCTATCCACATGTGAATAAGGGAGAGTTTCTTCGTTACTTAAAACATAAAGTGGAATGGCGCGGGTGTTTAAATCAGGATTGTGTTTTGTGATTTCATCTATTTCAGCCTGCGAGGGATAGTAAACGAGATCGGCCTTTGTAAATATCTGAAACTCTTCGTTGCGTTGTTTTTCAATTTTCTTTTTGAGTGATGGCTTAGAAGATATTACAGCCTCTCTTTCAAGACGGAGATAATGGAGATCGTGACCGAAATAAATAATTTTTATTTTTTGTTTTTTAGCGCGTATAAAATCGATATATTTTTTGGCTATATGCGGGCGATGTATGTAGACGACATCAATATGCTGTGCGTTTTGAGTTAACCAGTCGCGCCAATATTTTTGATAATAATTTCCATACAGAACTTCAATTCCTAATTGCTGCAGTTCTGTTGTGTAGGGTTCATGTTGCGCGAAATTGTCGCCTAAAAACTTAACGTTGTATCCTGCAGTAACCAATGCTTTGAGATAAAGATATGTTGATCGCGATCCAGCGTCTTGGTCAAAGTGTGGAACATAATGATCAATTACAAGAACACATGTTTTATCTTTGGATCGGTCACGGGCAGTAAACATATCAGTGCGTTCATTGTGATGATCACTCCTTAATCGTGACCCCCATTTTTTTCGAAAATTTTGATGATTGACGATTTGATGTTTCTTAACGCCCGCTGTCACATCTGTTCCACTTGAAACGCCTTCGAAATGGACAATTGTGGATAGCGGTTGCACGTACACTTTTTTTCCAATGTCACGCACTGCCAAACCCAGATCGGTGTCTTCATAATATGCCGGTGCATAGCGCTCATCAAATCCACCAAGGTCCCGAAAGAGAGATATTCCAATCATAAGCGCTGCACCGGAAACATAATCGCATTCTTTAAGATAATTAAATTCTGGGAGACGAGCGTCACTCCCTCGCCCATAATTCCATCCTAAACCATTACTCCAAACAATACCGCCGCATTCTTGTACATATCCATCGGGAAAAATCAATTTGGAGCCAACAATGCCCGTATCTGGCTGCGATTGAAAAACCTTGAGGAGTTCATCAAGCCATCCGGGCGTCACTAAGGTGTCATTATTGAGGAAAAAGATATAGTCACCTTTGGCATTTTCAGCCGCTGCATTGCACGAGCGTAAAAAGCCAAGATTCTCAGGGTTTCGTCTATATGTAAGGTTTTCAATCCGTTTGAGTACGTCTTCCGTGTTATCGGTTGAACAATCATCGGTAACAATCACTTCAAAGCTGCATTGCGGTGGATTCTCAATAATCGAGAGAAGGCAGTTTAAGGTATAATTGAGTTGATTATAAACTGGGATGATGACGCTAACGACAGGATTCTTAGGGTCTGGCAAACTCCAATCAAGCGTATCCAATTCCTCGGGACTAAACTTTTTCAAATGGTAGACGGATGGGGCCTTCTCACGGTTAAATTCACCGGAATATTGTGAGGTGACGTCCTGTAGCAGATGAGGTTGCTTTATCAGCAAATAAACAAATCTTTTAAGCGTGTGCGTGTTCACGCGTTGCAAACTCTGGCGTGGATGCTGGAGAACCAGTCTGAAAATGTTTACAAGATTTGTGATGACTTTGCCGCCTAGGGTGCGATTGGCAATCTCATTTGACTGTTTCACAGCTGGGTATTCCTACGGATTTTAACAACAATTCCGAGATTCGCATGATATCTAGTTTTTACTGTTGCGCCTTTAATATATCTTTATCCGTGTTCTCTAAATATTTTTTATTTTGAATACATAATTATCCATCCTATAGGCTTTCTGGATTTGTTATGGGGGATAAGATTGCTCTGCGGGCAGGGATGCTCTAATACAACCATTGAAACGTTGAAATCCGGTCAATCGGCTTAATTAATGTCTCATAACGGTTTAGGATGAAATCATGCGTATTTTGGTGACAGGCGGGGCAGGGTTCATCGGGTCTGCCGTTATTCGACATCTTCTGGCCAACTCGGATCATAGCGTCATAAACCTCGATAAGCTCACCTATGCTGCCAATTTAGAGGCGATTCCCGGCGCGGAGGGTCATCCGCGGTATAGCTTTGAAAAAGTGGATATTTGCGATGCCGCTGAAGTATCTCGTGTGATTCAGAGCTATCAACCCGATGCCATCATGCATTTAGCCGCGGAAAGCCATGTGGACCGGTCTATTGATGGTCCAGGGCAGTTCATTCAAACTAATATTGTTGGAACGCAAATTCTGTTGGACATTGCGACGGCGTATTGGACGCATCTTCCACAAGCGGCGCGTGCCCGCTTCCGGTTTCATCATATCTCCACAGACGAAGTGTTTGGCAGCTTAGACACGGAAGGGGTGTTCACCGAGACAACTCCCTATGACCCGCGTTCGCCTTATTCGGCCAGTAAAGCCTCTTCCGATCATTTGGTGCGCGCTTGGCATGAAACCTATGGTTTGCCAGTCGTTCTGACCAACTGCTCGAACAATTATGGCCCCTATCAGTTCCCGGAAAAACTGATTCCGTTGATGATTCTCAAGGCCCTCGCCGGGGAGACAATGCCAGTCTATGGCAAGGGCGAGAATATCCGTGATTGGCTCTATGTGGACGATCATGCCAAAGGTTTGGTGCTCGCCTTGGAGCGAGGCGTGATCGGCGAAAGCTATAATATCGGTGGGCGCAATGAGCGGACCAATCTCGAAGTCGTTCATACTTTATGTGATTTACTGGATGAATTACGTCCTCGCGCGGGTGGATCTTATCGCGATCTGATCACCTATGTAACTGATCGCCCAGGACACGACTTCCGTTATGCGATTGACGCAAGTAAAATTGAGATTGACCTTGGCTGGCAGGCGGAAGAGACATTTGACACAGGTCTGCGCAAAACGGTGGAATGGTATCTTGAGTATTCTTCTTGGGGACAATCAAAGTCGAACGCCTATGGTGGCGAGAGGTTAGGTTTACGTTAAGTGCCTTTGATCATGATGAATCTAGGTTTATACTGAAGAAAGGACCAGACGTGATGAAAGGGATTATTCTGGCGGGAGGATCAGGCACACGGCTTTATCCCGTGACCAAAGTTGTTTCCAAACAATTGCTCCCGGTCTTCGACAAACCGATGATCTACTATCCCCTCAGCACGCTGATGCTGGCGGGGATCCGTGATATTTTATTAATCACGACCCCTGAGGACCAACCTCTCTTTACCCAGCTTCTTGGTGATGGGGCACAGTGGGGCATTAATCTCTCTTATGCCATTCAGCCAAGCCCGGATGGGCTTGCGCAAGCCTTTCTTATTGGGCGTGATTTCATCGGGACCGATTCCTGTGCCCTGGTTCTTGGCGACAATATATTTTACGGTCATGGCCTCACCGACAGTTTGCGCCGCGCATCAAGTCAGGAAGCGGGGGCGACTATTTTTGGTTATCATGTCCATGACCCAGAGCGCTTCGGTGTTGTCACGATCGATGACCGTTTTCGGGCTGTTAATATTGAAGAGAAACCCAAAAACCCAAAATCGAATTGGGCTGTGACGGGACTTTATTTTTATGACAATGATGTCGTCGATATCGCGGCGGCCATTAAACCTTCGCATCGCGGCGAACTTGAGATTACGTCTGTAAACGCGGCTTATCTTGAGAAAGGGGACTTGCGTGTTGAGCGCTTAGGGCGCGGGCATTGCTGGTTTGATACGGGCACCCATGAAAGCCTTGTAGAGGCTGCTGATTTCGTTCGTACCATTGAAAGCCGCCAGGGCTTGCGCATCGCGTGTCTGGAAGAAATTGCTTATCAGAATGATTGGGTGAGTGCTGAAGATATTGAGCGCCTTGCACAGCCCTTGATTAAAAGCGGCTATGGCCAATATCTCATGAATCTCGTTAAGGACTCGTGACGCCCATGCAGGTTGAAACGCTCGCTATACCCGACGTCAAACTGATCACCCCACAGCGCTTTGGCGATGATCGCGGCTTTTTTACAGAGACGTGGAATCAACAACGTTTTGCTGAAGCTGGTTTTGATCTCGACTTTGTGCAAGACAATCATTCTTTTTCCAAAGATGTTGGCGTGTTGCGGGGGTTGCACTTTCAATCCCCGCCCTTTGCGCAAGATAAATTGGTGCGTGTCGTCACAGGTGCCGTTTATGACGTGGCTGTGGATATTCGCAATGGCTCGCCGACTTTTGGACAGTATGTCGGTGCGGAACTCACCGCTGAGAATGGCGCGCAACTCTTCGTGCCGAAAGGCTTTGCCCATGGTTTTGTGACGTTAACCGAAGACACCACCTTCCTCTATAAAGTGACCGCCCTTTATAGTCCTGAAAATGATCACGGAATCATCTGGAATGATCCTGACATCGCGATCGACTGGCCATTACCTGAAAATGGGCCGCAGCTTTCTGGAAAAGACACCACACTTCCCCGATTATCGGAAATCGACTCGCCTTTTACTTATGATTTACCGTGACAAGTGTTCCGCGTGATAGCGGATATGGTCTTCCATGAAGCTTGCGACAAAAAAATAAGAATGATCATAGCCGTCATGACGGCGCAGGATGAGCGGGTGGTCATGGGCTTTACACGCTTCTTCAAGCAATTCCGGTTTTAATTGCTCTTCAAGAAATTGATCGGCAAGACCTTGATCAACAAAAAGCGGAATTTTGTTTTCGCCGCGCGCTATCAATGCGGTCGTGTCATAGTCAGCCCATATGGATTGATCGCTGCCTAAATAATTGCTGAGTGCTTTCTGCCCCCAAGGACATCTGAGCGGCGCCACAATCGGCGCGAAAGCCGATACTGATTGATAAATGTCAGGATTCTTGAGTGCGATAGTCAGCGCGCCGTGACCGCCCATGGAATGTCCAAAGATTCCGACGCGTGAAGCATCGACAGGGAAATTGGCGTTGATCAGCGTTGGCAGTTCTTTGATGATGTAATCATACATGTTGTAATGCACGGACCATGGCTCTTCGGTCGCATTCACATAAAATCCAGCGCTGAGGCCAAAGTCATACGCCCCGTCGGGATCATCCGGCACCCCCTCACCGCGTGGACTGGTGTCCGGGGCGACAATGATGATCCCGTGCTCAGCCGCATATTTCTGTGCGCCTGCCTTGGTGACAAAGTTTTCATCGGTGCATGTGAGACCGGACAGCCAATAAAGGATTGGGCATGGCCCGTTCTCCGCTGCAGCAGGCAGATAGACCGAAAACACCATTTCGCAGTTGAGTACATTGGATTGATGTTGATAGCGATTTTGTTGCCCGCCGAAGCAGATATTGGACCCGATTTGCGTGAGTGACATGCACTTCCCTTTCATGATTGAACGCGCATTAAAACCGCATTTCCACGCCAATGCCAGCGTCAAAATCAGAATCGCTATTGGCGATCAGACGGATATTTTTCGTCACGTCGTAGCCAAGTGTGACGCGGTATTCCTCATCGGTGTTCCAATGCCAATCGAACCGCGTGCGATCAGTGAGTTGCAGCTCTGACTCAAGCCCGAACCGCCAATGGCCATCACTGTTCACACGTAAGTCTGATTCGATCAACAGGGGCAGCACATATTTGATGCCAGCAATGGCCTTCGTTTCATCCTCATGTGCATCGCGTTCGCTGTTAACGCCACCATACATGTCCAGGAAACGTGTGATGGACCGTTCATAAACAAGGTCTATGTCGTAATAGGTGTCATAGTCATAGTCGAACTCAAATTCGAAAGCGTTGCGGGTGTTTGAGATGCGCCACATGCCTACTGCCATGTGATTGAAGACTTGGATCTGGCGATTCGGATACCAGTGATAATCCATCGCGATTTGATCGCGGATCGCGTCAGTATAGCGCGAGCTTTCTTCATATGAGATGACCCGCGCCATGCCTGCTTTCATGTGATAGAGATTATGACAGTGAAAAAACCAATCTTTTTCTTCATTGGCGGCAAATTCAATCATCACTTTTCCCATGGCCGGGACATTGACTGTGTGCTTGAGGGGACTGTACTCCCCTTGGCCGTTGAGCACACGAAAGAAGTGACCATGGAGGTGCAGTGGGTGGTCCATCATCGTGTCATTGGTGAGATGGAACCGCACTACTTTGCCTTTGCGGATGAGGACCTTATCGGCCTCAGATAAGGTTTTATTGTTAAACGACCAAACGAAACGCTCCATATTGCCTGTCAAAGTCAAATGCACATCGCGGATTGGCATGGATGCGGGGAGCTGTGTCGATTGCGGCGCGCGTAACGAATCATAGTCGTCCATATGCGCAATCACCGGCTCTGATGAGGCTAGCGTTTCCCTATTATGCGTCATGTCACTCATAGTGTGGCCGCTGTGATCCATCTGTGCATGATCCATTTGCTCGTGAGCCATACCAGCCATGGCACCGTGATCATGGTCCATTGTGAGCAGGTTGGGTTTTCCAAGTGCTGGGGCCATTACCGTTGGCCCCATCCCGATCATGGTGCTGCTATAGCCCGTGCCGTCGACTGAAGTAGCCCGTAATTCGTAATTCTTCATTTCTGGCAGTGTCACAAGCACATCATACGTTTCAGCAAGAGCGATAGTCAGTTTCTCGACCTCGATAGGCTCTACATCCATGCCATCGGCCGCAATGACCGTCATTGGACCACCTGCAAATTGAACCGTGACATAGCTGGAGGCTGAGGCATTAATCATCCGTAGACGTAGCGTTTCACCGGCATGGGCCATGACGGAGGATGATTGCTGGCCATTGGCGAGAAATGCATCATAGCCAATATCCGAGACATCCATGGGGCCCATGCGAGTCCAGGAATCTGTGAGCCGTTTCTTGACGGCCGCCGGCCCTGCTTGGATGACTTTATCCCAAGACAGAACCGATCCTTTTTTTAAAGCGTAATAATCGCCATCGCGTTTCAGATTAGCGAGAACTGCATTGGGATTTTCATTGGTCCAATCCGAGAAAACAATCACGTGGTCGTGATTAGGCCTATAGGGATCATCCTCTTTCGGATGGAAAACGATCGATCCATAAACGCCGCGCTGTTCTTGAAGGCCTGTATGTGAGTGATACCAATACGTTCCTGCATGGGTGACGGAGAACTCAAACGTATGTGAGGTCTTCCCAGGAATCGGTACCGTATTAAGATAGGGCACGCCATCCTGCTCATGCGGTAGCAACACACCGTGCCAATGAATAGAGGCTTCCCCCTCAAGCATGTTGTTGACGGTCACGCGCAATGTATCCCCGACTGTTGCTTCAATGGTCGGACCAGGGATGGACCCATTAAGGGCGAGAGCTTCGACCTCTTGTCCTGAAAAATTGACAATTTTGGTATCCACATTGAGTTCGTAGGACACGGTGTCCTCAGCAAACCCGTGTGCGATAAAAAACATGCTCATGATCGCCATGAGGCTTAAACGACATATGGTCATGTCGAGACTCCACAAGGTGCGCCATCCGTGCAAGGGGTGGCGTTAAGATAAAAAGACGAATGCGTTTATCGTGTGGAGTTAGACTCGCGGCGGTGGTGGTATGTGCTCTTCAAGTGTCGAAAGCGGAATGATAGGCTCACCCGCAACGAGACCGGATGTCTGTGACACTTTTGTATTATGCGTTGGTTGCTGAAGAATGCTGGACATAACGTAGGTGCAGGTCATACCAAGATCGCAAACCTCCGGAAGAGCGGTCGCGTTGTCAGATGACATCGCCTTATGGTCCATGTGTGCATGGTGATTGATGATGCTGATTGGCTGGGGACCTGTATCAGCGTGCGGGCAATAGGCCGCAACGACATTTATCACCGACCCAATAAGAAGGATCAGCGTAAACAGGCCAGAGAGTATGACGCGTCTCATATTCATAGCGGTGAATTTAGGACTGCTGAAAAATCATGGCAAGCTGGAATCATACAAAAATTACCTGTTTCGTCTGGATTCTGCCCTGAATTAATCTTGCGGCAGAGCAAAAGCCGTCACGAAATCCCCAGGATCTTGGTCAACAAAGGGGTGTCCGCCGGACACCACGACGACATATTGCCGCCCGTTGATTTTATAAGTCATAGGGTGCGCGAATGAGCCCTTTGGCATTTTCTGCGACCAAATTTCTTCACCATTTTCAATATTAAACGCGCGGAAACGATCGTCTGCCGTTGCGCCGATAAATATGAGGTTTCCACCTGTGACGATGCCACCCGAAAAGCTCGGCGCGCCCCACCGGATTGGCAGGGGTATGGGA
This sequence comes from Alphaproteobacteria bacterium, assembly GCA_028280675.1. Classification (GTDB taxonomy): domain Bacteria; phylum Pseudomonadota; class Alphaproteobacteria; order SMXP01; family SMXP01; genus JANQLI01. Next base: position 35,819 of record JANQLI010000129.1, on the reverse strand, counting down.
GCAACTTTTTCAATCGTTCCTAAGGGCACATCCCATTTGATAGTGCCGTCATTGAGATCAACCGCAACGAGCTTGGCAAAGGGTGGCGCATTACAGGGTGTAAAACGCGGCGACATCGCTGGCCCTTGTTTAAGATGATAAGGCGTGCCGATGAGTGGCCGTGGGGCGCCCATGGTTTCTCCGCTTAATTCATCCGGATTGACTTTGTCATTCGGGATCAATTGCACAAAATGCAACAGGTTCAATACATTGGTAATCAGCGTGTTGCTTGGTTTGTGAATAGCGACACTGCCCCAATTCACACCGCCTGCTGTGGCCGGCACGACAAGTGTACCTTCTTCTGATGGCGGGGTGAAAATCGGGCCGACACGGGCATCTTTGTATTTGTCCGCACACGCTCCAAAATTCAGCCACCACTCATCCTCAAAGGTAAAGTTATGGGGTGAGAGCGGCGGCGGGGCGACCGGGAAAGGCTGTGTCGGCGAGAGGTGCTCGCCCATCACCCCATCGGTTGGCACTGGGCGTTCTTCGATCTTGAAATAAGGCTCTCCGGTTTCGCGGTGAAAAATATAAATCATGCTGGTTTTGGTGGCTTGGATCACCGCTGGAAACGGTTTGCCGTCTTTCACCAGATCGACCAGAACGGGCTGCGCCGCATTGTCATAATCCCACACATCATGATGAATGGTCTGGAAATGCCAGACCAGCTCACCGGTCGAGCCGCGCAAGGCGACGATAGAATCAGCGTAACGGTTATCGCCTGGGCGATTGCCGCCGTAAAAATCAACCGAGGGGCCTGTGGTGGGGAGAAAGATGAGATCGCGCTCTGCATCGACGCTCATCATCGACCAGACATTGCCGCCTCCTGTTGTTGCGGCGGCTTTGGGGTCCCAATTAACATATTCAGGATCGCTGGCATCGCGCGGAATAGGGTCCCACTCCCACGCCATCTCACCTGTGCGAACATTAAAAGCGCGGATAGCACCGGATGGCGCGTCAATGCGGTGATTATCGCGCACTGATGTGCCAATCACCATCAGATCACCAATAATTACAGGCGGTGAATAAAACTGCACCTCATTGCGCCAGGCTGGTTTCTTCGTAAGGTAGATGTCATTGACGTCTTTTTCCCCGTTGGCGCCGAAATCGGGACATGGCTGCCCACTGCGGGCGTCTAAGGCAATAAGACGAAGGTCCGTTGTCCCGGTAAGAATACGTGACGCGCAAAAACCGGATGGGTCGTTACTGTCTTGCCAGAGCGAAACACCGCGGCATTTTTTAAAGGGCAAACTTTTTTTGCCTTCCGGATCATCGTCAGAGGCATAGCCGCCCATATGCACATCCGGTTCATAGCGCCACCGCTCCTCTCCGGTTTCCGGATCAAGGGCGATAATGTCATGGAAGGGTGTGCAGAGGATGAGGTGACGCCCGGCATTTTCGGGCAGCAAAATCGGATTGACTTGAAAGCCTGCAAACAGATTCGCGATCTCAGGATATTTTTCTACAGCGCCTGTTTGCACTTGCCAGGCAATCTCAAGATCATCAATGGTATCGACGTTGATCTGATTCAAGGCTGAATAACGTGCGCCGCCTGGATCACCACCCCACACAGACCACTCTTGAGCTACACCTGCAGTCGTCCACAGGCCAATCGCAATAAAACAGAGAACACGCATAACAATAACCCTCTTACCTATAAAGCTAAGTTTAGAGGGTCAGCGCGCGTAAAGTAATCGTGCTCTAGTATCCTGACCAACAGGTGCTATGTGTTGCCAGCTAGCTCAGTGTTTTGCCCATGATTCATCCGCATCAATACTATAACGCATAAAAAGGCGACGACACATAATGCAATCATCAAATTAAAGGCAGCAATGTAATCACCCATACTGTCACGCATAGTGCCCAGAACGAATACACCAAGTGATCCCGACAATGTATCAACTAATGTAAAGGTCCCTAAAATTTTGCCATAGGAACTCCCTGAGAAAAATTCGGCAATGGCAAGCTGGATCATTGTAAAGGCGCCGCTATAGCCAACACCATAGATAATGGCATAGAGATAAACGGAGAAAAGCGAATCAGCATCGACTAGACGTAAGACAATGAGTCCAAGGATCAGATTGCCAACAGCCGCAAGCATGATCAGGAGTTTGTCAAAATGATCACTGAGCCAGCCAAACAACACTTTGCCGACAACTGCTGCCCAAAAGAACGCTATAAACACGTCTGGAATAACTGCAGGGTCAACTTTTAAGTCTAGCCCAAGGTAAAGACCTTGATGTTGCAACACACCCAAAATGCAAAACCACAATGTGCCAGTGGCAAAAGCGAGAAGGTAGAACGCGGGTGAGCGAAATGCGTCTTGCAGTGTTGGGCCAATATGGGTTGTCGCTGCAGTAGATTCTGATGGTACAGGTTCAGCGTTAGTTTTTACATCGTCTCCATCCGGATTTAAACCCATATCGCTTGGTTGATTACGGACAAGGAAAATAAGCGGCACCAGCATCATCACGCCGCCAATGCCAGCAAGTAAGAGCATGGCTTGTCGCCAACCAGATTCAACAAGCGTATCGCCAACTAACCAAGGGAAAATAGCGCCGCCAAAACTTGACGCCATCAGCAACAAGCCGACAGCGAGGCCACGATAACGGACGAACCAACGTGTTACGATCACCATGCTGGCGATCAAACCGCCTAAGGCAAGGCCAATGGAAAAAGTAAGATAAATGGCGGTGAGCTGATTCAATGTTGAAATGATTGGGAGGCAAGCAAGAGCGATAAGGATCATGCCAATCCCAATAAGCATAAGCTTCTTCGGTGGCCAGCGATCAAGTAGTGTTCCACCAAAGGGGGACAATATTGCTGTGATTAAGAGGAAAAGCGTCGCAGGTCGTGTGACTTGTTCATTGGTCCAGCCAAACTCTTTGACCAAGTCGGGGTAAATCAGTGGCAGTGTATTGAGAATGATTCCGTTGGAGGCTGCATAGACAATAAATACACCGGCAAGTACCCACCATCCGAAAAACAAATGCCGAATGTTATGCGGCAAGTCTCGAATCCATTGCCAGATCACTTGCAGCTTTTGATTCATTGTCAGCCCTTCCTCCAAGTCAAACCTGACCGCCTTCATGCACGATTTATGCGGACCTGTCTAGCTGAGCCCTTCCTATCGATTCTGTTTGGCAGCGTCTGCACCGCGGTTATAATGATGCGGATGAACCGCCGCCAGGCGTAGACCCAGGAGCCACCTATGAATATCAGTGAAGCCTCAGAGCAATCCGGCTTACCAAAGAAAACGATCCGCTATTACGAAGACATTGGGCTGGTGGTTGCGGATCGCAAGGCGAATGGGTATCGCGATTATAGCGATGCGCATATTCACAAACTCCGATTCGTCCAACGCTCACGTGGTCTTGGGTTTTCGATTGATGTCTGCCGTGATCTTTTGTCTCTTTATGAAGATCAACAGCGCGCGAGCGCCGATGTAAAAGCGATTGCTGAAGCGCGGATCGCTGATATTGAGCATAAAATTGCAGAGCTGCGGGATTTACGCGACACACTGGCTAATCTTGTGCGGCATTGCCACGGTGATGATCGCCCCGATTGCCCTATTCTCAACGAACTGGCCGCGCCTCTGACACCGCGCAAAACGTCTTAGGGCTTTGTTTTTTCAGGGGAAATTGACTTTCCTGACCTGCCTATAGATTGCCCAATCCACGACGTTCTATGACCATATTTGCAGACTTGAATGATCCTCATAGTGACGATGTGAGGATGAAGATCATGTCTTTGCGTATGTTATGGCTCTGCGGCGTGTCGGTTTTTATGGTGATTGTGGGGCTGACGCTCAGTGGATTTGCCCATGCTGCAACGGGAGTCGACATTGCCAAAGCTGCTTTGGATCGCACAAAGCATCAGGTGACATATGACCCTGCTTATGTTGCGATGGCTTATCCGGGCGGCGATGTGGATCCGGGAAAAGGTGTGTGTACGGACGTTATTATTCGATCCTATCGCAGCCTGGGCATTGATCTGCAACAGCTTATCCATGAAGATATGACAGCACAGTTTTCATCCTATCCGGCGCACTGGGGCCTGACCAAACCGGATCCAAATATTGATCACCGCCGTGTGCCCAATTTGCAGACCTTTTTCCGGCGTCATGGCGAAAGCCTTACTGTGTCACAAAACCCCGCCAACTATTTGCCTGGTGATTTGGTGACATGGACTGTGCCGCCTCATCTCCCCCATATTGGCATTGTCGCCCAGGCCCGCTCAGAGGATGGTGCACGGCCGCTCATTATCCATAATATCGGCCAAGGTCCCAAACAGGAGGACCGTCTCTTCGATTTCCCGATTACAGGCCATTATCGCTATACAGGGCCAAAAGACGCGGAGTCCTGAGACATGTGTCATGACTAAAATTTCATTAATCTTAACAAAATCCCGCTAGACTTGGCTTTTGTGATAGGGCTAGCGTGGCCTTGTTAGGCAGGACATCTTCCTGTTTTGACAACCACGCTGATGAACATGGGTTGGGGGGCGCTGGGTGATGTACCGACAGGATAAAGCCGATAGAATAGCCGAGATTGTGTCATTGGCGTCGGATACTCAGGGGCAGAGCACGCCAGCAGACTCTGATCACATCTCATATACAGGTTTCTCTGCCTTTATACAGGCTTTGTTCGATGACGCCCTGCCAGATGAATTGGACATATATGACAGCAGCCAGCTTTTTCACGCCGCGTTATCGTTTTGGCGTTTCTCCGCATGCCGCGCGCCCAACGATGTCTTGTTGCGGGTGTTCAATCCAAATATGGCTGAGCATGGTTGGGAAAGTCCACATACGATTCTTGAGATCGTTGCGGCGGATATGCCCTTCCTCGTTGACTCGATATTGGGGGAGCTGACAGCGCAAGGGGTTGAGCTGCGCAGTGTGCTTCATCCAATCACCAATGTGGAGCGCGATGCCGCAGGGCGGTGTTTAGATTTTGCTTCGGGAGTGGAGGACCTGTCCAATGGCGCGCATCGCGAGTCCGTTATCCATATCGAGTTTAATTACCATTCAGATGAGCGCCGTCTGACGTCTTTGCAAAATCGTTTAAATACGATTGTCAATGAAGTTCGCATTGTCATCGCTGACTACGAACCTATGTTGGATCGCTTAAATGAAGCGATTGAAGGTCTTCAGGATATGTCAGGCACGATTGATCCTGAAGAGGCGGCAGAGTGTCAGGCTTTTTTATCATGGCTGCGCGATGATCATTTTGCTCTGCTGGGATCACGTGTCTATCGTTTTGAGGGTGAGCCAGAGACCGGCACGCTTGAGCCTCTTGATGAAACGGGCCTAGGGATTTTACGTGATCCAAGTGCGCGTATGTTGCGGCGCGGAGACAAGCTCGTCTACTTTACATCCGAAGTGCGCGAGTTTCTTATGTTGCCTTCGCCGATTATTATCACCAAAGCAAATGTGCGCTCCGAAGTGCACCGCCGGGTTTATATGGATTATATCGGCGTGAAACTGTTTGATGCGCAAGGGACACTGACAGGTGAGTATCGCTTCATCGGTCTGTTCACGTCTGAAGCATACAACCGATCCATTTCACGTATTCCACTTCTGTCGCGGAAAGTCGAACGCGTTATTGAACGCGCTGGATTTATGTCATTAAGTTTCAACAAGAAAGCGTTGACCAATATTCTGGAAACCTATCCACGCGACGAATTATTCCAAACCAGCGAAGACGAGCTCTTACGTATTTCTCTTGGCATTTTGGATTTGCATGAACGTCCGCGCACGCGTCTTTTCGTGCGGCGCGATCGCTATGACCGTTATGTCTCTGCGCTCGTATATATTCCCCGTGACCGTTATGATTCACGGACGCGCCATCAGGTTGCAGAGACGTTGGTGAACGCATATCAAGGGCGTCTTTCGGCATTTTACCCGCAGTTCAATGATACGCCATTAGCGCGTATTCATTTCATTATTGGGCGTAACTCTGAAGAGGCGTTCGATTATCCTGATCCGGATGATGTTGAGAAAACCATTGTCGCAGTGACGCAAAATTTTCGCGATGCGCTCGCACGTGAATTAAATGAAATTTATGGCGAAGAAAATAGCCGTCCCCTCGTTGCGCGCTATGGCGATGCATTCTCAGCAGGCTATCGCGAAATCAACACAGCCAAAGACGCGTGTTACGATATTGAAAAGTTAGAGCCGTTAAGCGCGCCCCCTGCTATCGCTTTGCGCTGTTATCAACGTGCAGGCGACCCTGCGCATTCGTTGCGCCTTAAGCTTTACCGGGCAAGCGAAACCATCCCCTTAAGTGACGTCTTGCCGATCCTTGAGAATATGGGGCTGAAAGTGATTACTGAGGCTGGGAATCCAGTCCATCGCGCTGACGGGACATTTTGGGTCCATGATTTCTATATGGAGCAGCCAAGCGAGCTGGAGCTTGTCTTTGGCCAAGTGGCCGAAAATTTAGAAGAGGCGTTTGAGGCGATTTGGCACGGACATGCTGCGAATGATCCGTTCAACCGTTTGTGTGTTGAGCAAGGGATCAGTTGGCGATACGTGGCGTTGTTACGTGGCTTTGCCCATTATTGGCGTCAGACTGGGCGGACGCTTTCAATCGCTTATATGCAAGAAACGCTCGCCAATCATCCAATCGTCACGAAACTGCTCGTGACCGCATTTGCACTGAAGTTTGACCCAGCATTGGCTCTTTCGAAACAAGACCGGGAACAGCAATTCGAAGATCACCGTGCGCAAATCATAAGCGCATTAGATGATGTGCGGAGTTTGGATGAAGACCGCATCATCCGGCAGTTTCTCGCTTTGATTTCGGCTCTGTGGCGCACGAATTTTTATCAGGTCAATCAGGCGGGTGAAACGAAATCATATATTTCGTTTAAAATTTCAAGCCGTGATTTAGAAGACTTGCCCCTCCCCAAACCACTGACGGAAATTTTTGTTTATTCACCGCGTGTCGAAGGCGTTCATTTGCGTTGGGGATTTGTTGCGCGCGGCGGCTTGCGTTGGTCGGATCGGCGTGAAGATTTTCGCACGGAAATTTTAGGTCTCGCAAAAGCACAACAAGTGAAGAATGCAGTAATCGTGCCTGTTGGCGCAAAAGGCGGTTTTGTGCCGCAAAACTTACCTGAAGGCGGCAGCCGCGAAGACATCCAGCAGGAAGGGATTGTGTGTTATCGCATTTTCATCAGTGGTTTGCTTGATCTTGCCGATAACATTGTGGATGGCGATGTGGTGAAACCGGACGGTGTTGTTGTGCATGATGGCAATGATCCGTATTTGGTTGTCGCGGCGGATAAAGGCACGGCAACATTCTCTGATATTGCCAATGACATTTCACACGCCTATGGATTCTGGCTCGGGGATGCCTTTGCCTCTGGCGGGTCGCAAGGGTATGACCATAAAGGGATGGGGATCACCGCCCGTGGCGCCTGGGAGGCGGTGAAACGCCACTTCCGTGAAATGGGAACGGATATTCAAACACAGCCTTTCACGGCGGTTGGTGTGGGCGATATGTCCGGCGATGTGTTTGGCAATGGCATGCTGTTATCAGAGCAAACCCGTTTAATCGCGGCCTTCGATCATCGCGATATTTTTATTGATCCCAACCCGGATGCGGCTGTGAGTTTTGCAGAGCGAAAACGCTTGTTCTCGCTCCCGCGTTCCAGTTGGGAAAGTTATGATCAAAACTTAATATCAGACGGCGGTGGCGTTTATAGCCGCTCTCTTAAAGCCATTGATCTCTCCCCAGAGGCCAAAGAGGTGCTGAACATCACGGGCGACAAACTCACGCCTGATGACGTGATGCAAGCTATTTTGCGTGCGCCGGCAGATCTTTTGTGGTTTGGCGGGATCGGCACATACATCAAAGCCGCGTCACAACGCCATTCTGAAGCCGGTGATAAAGCAAATGATTCGCTGCGGATTAATGCCGATGAGGTCAACGTCAAGGTTATCGGTGAAGGGGCAAATCTTGGTGTGACACAGGCGGGCCGTATTGCCTTTGCGCAAAAAGGCGGGCGCATCAATACGGATGCGGTAGACAATGCCGCAGGGGTTGATTGTTCGGACCACGAAGTCAATATCAAGATCCTTGTAGATCGCGTTCTGAGTGAAGGTCATCTGAGCACGGATGAACGTAACGTGTTGTTGTCGGATATGACAGACGAAGTGGCGGATTTGGTGCTGGCCAATAATTATGCCCAAACCCTTGCCCTCAGTCTTTCAGAGCACACAGCGCCGGCGCGTCTCGATGCCCATCAACGCTTTATGCATGCTCTCGAAAGTAAAGGACGCCTTGATCGCGATGTAGAGGGGTTGCCGAGCGATGATCAAATCAACGACTTATCGCTTGAGAATCGGGGGCTGACACGCCCGGAACTGGCTGTGGTAATGGCCTATGCGAAGATCGCCCTTTTCGATGCGTTGATAGAGTCAGACGTTCCGGATGAACCTTATCTCACCCAGGCGTTATTCGACTACTTACCACAGCGCTTGGTCGCGCATTACCGTGAGACTGCAGAACAGCATCAATTACGGCGTGAAATTATTGCGACGGTTCTTGGTGGAGACATCATCAATATGGGCGGGATGAGTTTTGTTCACCGTCTTGTCGAAAACAGTGGTGCGGATGCGGCTTTGGTGGCCCGTACTTTTATTGCAGCGAAGGAAAGTTTCGGCCTGTCGGATTTGTGGCAGGAGGTGCACCAACTGGATAACCGCATCGAGTCTGATGTGCAGCTTTCCCTTTATGGCGCCATACGCCAATTCTTAATGCAGCGCACATTATGGTTTTTACGGTATCGCGTTGCTGATGGCGATGGTGTGGCCCTGCCGCTTGAAGAAACCATTCAAGCCTATCAAACCGGTATCAATGATGTTGCCTCCACAATGCCGGATTGCTTGGCGCCGCAGATGCTGCTCCATATGAATACGGTGCAAGACACATACTTGCATGCAGGAGTCCCCGAGGATCTTGCGCGTGCTATCAGCATGCTCGAACCCATGAGCGCTGCGTGTGATATTATTGATGTGCTCAAAAGCATGGATGTTGATATGGCGCTTGCGAGCGCCCTTTACTTCCGCATCGGTGATTACCTTGGCATTGATGGATTACGGGAACAAGCAACCCAGTTGCACCTCAGCGAACATTGGGAACGGCTGGCAGTGCGGCGAACGATAGATGACCTCAACCAACAGCAACGTCAATTATTGCAGATTGTTCTTGCTGATATGACTGCCGATGACAATGCTGAGACGATTTTGCAAGCCTGGCTAGGCCGCCATCAAGCCGCGGCTGAACGCACCAAGGTCATGATTGCGGAAATGGAATCCGGTGGCGCGTTGTCTGTCGCAAAATTGTCATTAGCAGCGAGCCAAGTCCGTGAATTAGCCACTATGGCCGGAGCGCGTTTGTCTGTATGATCCTCATTGAGGACATCATCAAATGCGGGCATCTCTATGGGTGAAAGATCAGAAGACACTGCCGAAAGCCTGACAGCTTTAGGCGGCAAGCCCGCCTCGCGCTTGGGTCAGGGCAGTTGGGCGATGTTTGATTGGGCAAACCAGCCTTATTTCACCCTCATTACAACGTTTATCTTCTTTCCCTATTTCACATCTGGCTTTGTGGGCGACAGCTTGCGCGGGCAAGAAGTTCTCGGTTTCACTCTGGGTATTTCGGGTCTGATTATCGCCATTGCCAGCCCTGTAATGGGCGCGATTGCCGATGCCACGGGCCCGCGCAAACCTTGGGTGTTTTCTCTATCGGTAATCTATGTGCTGTCTTGCGCCGCGTTGTGGTACGCCATTCCCGGTGCACCGCATGGTGTGTGGGGTATTGCCGCGTTGATCATTCTCTCGGGTGTCACAATGGAAATCGCCATCGTGTTTAACAACGCCATGCTGCCCAGTTTGGCCGTGCCCTCTGAACTCGGCCGCCTGAGTGGCTATGGCTGGGGCCTTGGATATGTCGGTGGTTTGGTCGCCCTCTTTATCATCTTGATTGGTTTCTCACTGCCCGGCACGATGGATGTGGGGTTTATTCCCAAGGAACCATTGTTGGGTCTCTCACGGGAGGCGTTTGAACCTGAACGTTTTACGGGCCCATTTTCGGCGGCATGGTATGTACTCTTTGTCATTCCGCTTTTTGTTTTCACACCGGATCAGCCTTCCAGCGGCATACATTGGCGCGATGGCATGCGCCGGGGCTTGCGATCTCTTCTTGAGACTCTCAAGCGTTTAGGGTCTTATAAAAATGTTGCGCTTTTTCTCTTTGCACGGATGATTTACAATGATGGCCTTGCTGCAATTTTTGCCTTTGGCGGGGTGTTTGCAGTGGCGCTGTTTAACTGGTCCATCACAGAGCTTGGGATTTTCGGCATTGTGCTTGCCATCTTTGCGTCTATTGGCGCGTTTCTTGGCGGCGTTTGGGACGATCATTGGGGGACAAAGCGCACATTGAATCTGTCCATCTTCGGGTTGGTGTTGGCGATGGTTTTTGCGATTTCCATTACACCGTCAAGTGTGCTCTGGGTATGGGATGTCGCGCCGCGGGGTCAGGATGATGCGGTTTTCAGCTCTGTTTCTGAGCTTGCTTATATGGTGTGCGGCGCAATGATCGGTTTTTTCTCCGGGCCGGCGCAAGCAGCCAGCCGTTCGATGATGGCGCGCCTTGCGCCTAAAGAATTGGTCACGGAATTTTTTGGTTTATATGCCTTATCGGGCAAAGCGACCACGTTTCTCGCACCGATGCTGATTGCTGTGGCGACTCGTGCCAGCGGGGAACAACGCGCCAGCCTTTATGTGATCATCGTCTTTTTACTGATCGGCGCGCTGCTCTTGCTGCCTGTCAAAGAAGAGCGCGCGATGAAAGTTTAATGTCGGAAATGGCGCATACCGGTGAAGACCATGGCAAGACCAGCGTCATCAGCAGCGGCGATTACGTCATCGTCACGGATGGATCCGCCTGGTTGGATCACTGCTGTCGCGCCCGCTTCAGCCGCAGCCAGTAAGCCATCGGCGAAGGGGAAAAAGGCATCCGACGCCACCACAGATCCAATCGTGCCGGGCTCTGAAGCACCCGCTTCATCCGCCATGTCTTGCGATTTGCGTGCGGCGATGCGCGATGAATCGAGACGGCTCATTTGTCCAGCGCCAATGCCGACTGTCGCGCCATCTTTGACGTAGATGATCGCATTTGATTTCACATGCTTAGCAACAGTGAAGGCAAAACGCATATCGGCCATTTCTTGATCACTTGGCGCACGCTTGGTGACGACTTCCAGTTTCGTACCGGGTCCGCCAACCTGACCGGCGTCGCGATTTTGCACCAAAAAGCCTCCGCTGACGGTGCGATAGGTCAAACCAGATGCAATAGGATCGGATAAACCGCCAGTGAGAAGAAGGCGCAGGTTTTTCTTTTTCGCCAATATTTCTTTTGCCGTATCGTCGGCATCAGGTGCGATAATCACCTCGGTAAAGATTTTGGAGATTTCTTCCGCTGTCGGGCCATCAAGGAGACTATTGAGTGCAATAATGCCGCCAAAGGCGCTAACCGTATCGCACGCAAAAGCTTTTTGATACGCATCAATCAGCGATGCGCCGCGCGCCACACCGCACGGATTGGCGTGTTTAATAATCGCTACCGCTGGGCCGTCTTTTGGATCAAATTCACTCACCAATTCAAAGGCCGCATCCGTGTCATTGATATTGTTATAACTCAGCTCTTTCCCTTGAACTTGTACGGCTGTAGCAACGCCTCGGCGGGTGTCGCGGGTGACATAGAACGCCGCCTCCTGATGGGGATTCTCACCATAGCGCAGTGTCTGCTTGAGCTCCCCTGCAAGCACGCGGCGTGCTGGCGCTTTATCGCCGATGTGTTCGGCAAACCAAGTTGAGATTGCCGCATCGTAAGCGGCGGTGCGGGCATAGGCTTTTGCGGCGAGTTCTTTGCGAAGGGTAAGTGTTGTCGCGCCTTGATTGGCGTTCATCTCTTCCAGCACACGTGGGTAATCTTCTTTGGCGGTGACCACAGTGACGAAGGCATGGTTTTTCGATGCTGCGCGAATGAGTGCTGGTCCCCCAATGTCAATATTTTCAATGCACGTCGCATAATCCGCGCCTGCTTCAACGGTGCTTTCAAACGGGTAGAGATTCACGACCAAGAGATCAATGCCCTCAATACCGTGCTCTTCCATCGCGGCAATGTGGTTTGCATTGTCGCGTACACTGAGGAGACCGCCGTGCACTTTCGGGTGCAAGGTTTTGACGCGGCCGTCCATAATTTCAGGAAATCCGGTGACATCATCAATCTCTGTCACGGTGACGCCTGCCTCACGTAATGTACGGGCCGACCCACCTGTGGAGATAATCTCGACGCCGTGATCCGTCAGGCTTTGAGCAAAATCCACAAGCTCCTCTTTATCGGAAACGGAAATGAGAGCACGGAGAATCGGAGAGGAGGCAACGTCAGACATAGAAGAACCCATTGAGGATGGTTAGTGAATATGTCCTCGACCTAACATGGATTTCCTATGTGGAAAAGGCCCAAGGATGCATAGAGGCCATGCAGTAAAAGCCGTGTGTGTCAGTCGCGCAAGCTTTGCACGGGAGCCGCTTTCTCTGGGGATGTGGTGCTGCCTTCTACGGTCTGTGCAGGTGCGCTATCGCCTTCATATTCAGGCACGAGCGTGCGCATGACGCGAAAAAGTTTGGTAAGGTCACGCTCCTCAGCGGCATCCAGTAGGCGTTCCAGCGCTGGAATCAATTGATCCACATCGATAATGCGCGGTGCGGCGAGAAAGATACCGTCCGATTCGGTGGGGACCAGTTTCTCAAGTTCGTGAAACAGACTCTCATGCAATTTCTCGCCTGCGCGCATCCCGGTAAAGATAATATCAATATCCTCATACGGTCGCAGCCCTGCGAGCTGGATAATCCGCTCGGCCAGCGCACTGATTTTCACAGGCTTGCCCATATCGAGCACAAAAATCCGGCCATCAGTGCCATGATCGCGGGCGTCATGAAGATGCAGTGTGGCCGATTGCAGAACCAGCTCTACCGCTTCGGCGGTTGTCATGAAATAACGGGTCATCTCTTTGTGCGTCACTGTCAAAGGACCGCCCCGTGCGAGTTGCTTTTGAAAGAGGGGCACGACAGAGCCGGTCGAGCCGAGCACATTGCCAAATCGCACGGTGACGAATTGGGTGTGGTTTTGCGCCACATCTTGGGCTTGGCAATACAGCTCCGCGATACGTTTGCTCGCGCCCATCATGTTCGATGGATTAACGGCCTTATCTGTTGAGATCATGACCATGGTGTTGATCTTGTGCGCGAGACAGGCATCAATCACATGCCGCGTTCCGCCAACATTGGTCAGCATGCCCTCGGCTGGATTATCTTCAACAATAGGGACATGTTTTAAGGCCGCCGCATGAAACACGATTTCGGGGCGTTCATTGGCAAAGACGTTTGCGATTTGCTTTGGATCCCGCACATCGGCCAATATCTGACGGCGTGGCAGGTCGGGAAAACTCTCTTTAAGCTCAAGATCAATTTGGTAGAGGTTAAACTCACTGTTATCTAAAACCGCAATGTGGGAGGGCTGAAGAGCTGCAACCTGACGTGTGAGTTCTGACCCAATGGTCCCACCGGCGCCGGTAATGAGAACGCGTTTTCCGGCAATCATCCGCCGCATTGCTTCGCGGTCGAGCGCTTTTTGCGGGCGTCCTAAAAGATCACGCAAATCAACCGGGCGGATATTCACGGGCTTGTTGCCATCACTCACTTGGATGTCGGTCAGTTTCGGTGCGCGCGCGAGGCCAATGCCCAGATCCTCACACGTTTCAAGCAATTGCCCAACTGTATCGCCCTTCATATCTGGGTCAGCCATAACAAGTTTTTGCGGGGCCCGGCCCGCGTCTATCAGTTTACGGACAACGTCCGGTATGGCGGTTAGATCGCCGAGAATCCGTTTGCCGCGCACATTATGGCCTGTTTGTTGTGGGTCGGGATCAATGAGACCGACGATACGATAAGGGAAACGGTCCGTGCCTAAGCGCTGTGCTTCACGAATAAACGGTTCAACTTTGTCTGACGGTCCTAACAACAAAATCGGTATTTGATTTTCGCTATATGATTGGAACGCCGCCGCTACATCGCCAGATGTAAGCAAGCGATACGCGATACGCGGCAAGCAGAGGGCACCGACAAGTAAGGGCCATTGCAGGATCGGAACAAGACGCGGAAAGTCTTCGAGACGCGTAAACAAAAACAGAATAGGGACGAAAAGAATTGTCGCAAACGTCACTGCTTTCAGAATCTGAATCAATTCATTGAAGGATGTGTAACGCCATATGCCGCGTGGCAAGCCAACGGCCAGAAAAATGCTCATACTCACAGCCCCATACAGCAAGCTTGCTTGCCAGAGGTAGAGAGGACCATGCTCGAAATTAGTGAAGCTATAGCGCAGCCATATAACGCCTTGCATCACAATCATCGCCATGATCACATCATGGGCCAGTGTGATGGCCATACGTCCGGTCATCAGCGGCTGCTGCGTTTGTGCTTTGGTCATCGGTATGGCTGCCTTTAATTCCTAACGCCGTACATGGCAGGGGACTCTACCCCCGTAAGCGATAGTCATAGCATGTTTTTGCGGGAGAGGGAGTCATTCCGGGCAGCGCATTTTGGACTTGAAGCTAATTTTCGCAACAATTATCAGATTTTAGGAAGGGTGCTCATGCGCTGTATCGCCCATTTGATGCTGGTTTGCGCATCTTTATCCGCCACCCCATTGATCACGATTTGAGTGGTGCGCTTCAGCGCGTCGCCAGATCCGAGATAGATGCTCTCCTCAAGAGTTGGTGACGGCCAATTGGTGCGGAATGTCCAGCCATCGCCATTGGGTAACATCATGATCACCGAACCATCGTCACGGGATTGCGAAACCCGCACATCAGGATGCAAATGAAACCGCACAGAGAAAGGCACTGCTGTCGATGTTTTCCCTCTATGGGGTGTTAACCAAGATAGCGTGGCGTCGTTTTCAGGCGCTTTGATGCAATCTTCACCGCGCAAATCTTCTCCATCGCGGCTGAGGTAGAGGCGGCGTTCATGTATGAGACCGAAACGATCCACATAGCCATCATGTGATGTTGTGAGCCACAGACCCTGCGCGTTTTCATCACGTTCACTCACCACCATGTTCGGGCCTTGTGTGACGCGTGGCCCAAGAAGCTTGGCCGTCAGAGTGCGTTTGAGAAAACGTGCAGAGGATTTGTCCGCCAACGTTACAGTGGAATGCGCTGCTGTCGCGCGGCTGGCATTTTGCCAATCTCCGCCGCGTGTTTCTGTTGAGCCGCAATTCACGATCAAACGATGGCGGCCGATGCTCATTTCAAACGACAAACAGCCAGCATGGGCGTTTTGACTAAAACCGCGTTGAGGCGGGGAGGCCGTGTCCGCGATGAGATAGGTGCGTCCTGCCTGTATACGTTGATAACCGGAATGGGGCGCATAGCCGTAGGGTTTGCCGCGTGTATCTTTGCGTGCGAGCAAGGCGTCAATTGTGGTGGTTTGATTCTCGGCAGAGCCGTTAAAGAGAGCAAGCTTGCCGTCAGTATGGCGGAAGAAACGCAGCATCGGCCCCATGCGGCTGATGATGTCATCGAGGTCTTGCGGGACGGGGAAGTTCGCCGCTAAGAGCGAGTCTTTTAACATGCACAAATCGGCTAAGGTTGACAATTGTACAGAAGGGTTCCGGCTCACATGCCCGCCATCGGGCAAGATCTGTTTATCCAACTCGGCGAGAAGGATATTCATCCCTTGCTCAAGGCGGTGTTCGCCGTCCGGTAAACATAGTCCTGAAAAAGCAAGGCCGACGGCGGCTGTCAGTTTGGCATCCCCTTCCTGCGCCCATTTCGCTGTGCGGGAGAGATGCCGAGCTTGTCTAGCAATTGAGCACAGCAATTCACTGCGCCAGATCAGATCGCTTTCATTGGCGATTAGCTTCGCATGGCTAAACCATGAAATGAGCCGCCGGCCAATGACATGAGGACGCCAGGCGATAGAGTTCCAGCGGTCGCAGTCTTCCATCCATGTGGTAATGAGCCAATGCACGTGGTCGCGCATAGCAGGTGTGCGATGACCGTCAAAATGTTTGAGCCAGGAAAAACCGTGTAACGTTTCGGCCCAGGCGTCAGATGGAGGCACAAGAGACCAAGGGGCTGTGCTCTGATTGGCTTGCACCATCCCGTCGGGGGACGCATAGCGTCCTTGCAGCAGACTTTGCGCGATTGGCAGCGATCCGCGGTCAACATCTTTGGGATAATACTGGAAGCGATCCGGCATCGGCCCTGCGAGACTGAGCCGATAGGGCCACGAGCGAAAGGATATATCACGCAGAAATGTCGCAGAGCGCGCCAGGGCCTCGTGGGCCATATCACTGAGGAGTTCCCCGCGCGATGGCCCATGCCTGGCACCCTTCAATGTCGCATCTGTCACGTTCCGCCTCGTATCCTTGCGATATTGTCCGCGTAAGCGCTTGGTCCGCCTTTAAATGTGGCTGTTCCGGCGACAAGTACATCGGCTCCAGCGGCGATGGCTTTTGGAGCGGTGTCAAAATTAATCCCACCGTCTACCTCTAAGTCGATGTCGCGCCCTGAGTCGTTAATACGCTGGCGGAGGGCAGCAATTTTTGCAAGTTGGGATTCGATAAAGCTTTGTCCGCCAAAGCCTGGATTGACGCTCATCACCAAGATCAGGTCGAGATCGTCAATTAAATAGTCAATCGCCTCGATTGGGGTTGCAGGGTTCAATGCGATCCCTGCCTTAATACCTGCCTCTTTGATCATCTGCACCGTGCGATGGGCATGTGCCCCCGCTTCGGGGTGGAAAGAAATAATATTCGCTCCCGCAGCGACAAATTCATCAATATACGGATCAACTGGCGAAATCATGAGATGGACGTCAAACACAGCTTTGCTATGTGGACGCAACGCTTTCACCACATCCGGTCCAATCGTGAGGTTCGGCACGAAATGGCCATCCATCACGTCAATGTGGATGTAATCCGCACCAGCTTCGGTGACAGCACGCACTTCTTCGCCGAGTTTTGCAAAGTCAGCGGCAAGAATTGAAGGGGCTATACGAATCGGTTGCGGCATGGACAAGGGGTAACACCATGTGAATCCCCGTGCAAGGCTTGCTCAGGACAGATTCATTCTGCGCTCTCAAAATGCATCGCAAGCCTTACATGTCTCTGCACAACACGGTTTGGTTTAGCGAATCAAACGGGGATCATCGGCATAAGGGGCATAGCCGTCCTGATAAGCCTGGTTATACCCTTGCGGCACCAGGCGTATCCGATCTGCGCCATAAATGATCTGTACGGGCGTGCCGGGATAGATCAAACCGGACTTTGCTGTTTGCACGATTGTGAACATCTCTCCGCTTTCACCGCGGACCGTATATTCAATACCGGATTGGCGTGTTACGCCGCGTTCAAGAGCGTTCCCTGCTATCCCGCCAAGAACGGCACCGGCCACCGCCCCAACGATATTTTCATCCCGGCTGCCGCCAATATTGGAGCCCGCCACGCCGCCAATCACCGCGCCGGCCCCTGTGCCGATATGGGTTTTGGTGCCATCAATCGTGACATTGCGCGTACTGACCACTGTGCCGTAGGCGATTTGATTAACGGTGCCAACGGCAGAGCGGGAATAGGTATTATTGCCGAGATCTTGCGCGCAAGCGCTCAGGAACAGACCGAGACCCGCCGCCATCACCACGGCAATTTTTGGGGTTCTGAGGCTAACCCCTTGAAAAAAATTAAACATTTTGTGGCTCCTTGTTGTGCAATAGAGCCCACCCACCTGACATGGACAGTTTTAGCGGAGGAAAAGGGTCAAATTAAGGCCCTGAGCTTAAGATGTGTTCATCAATCGCGCCGCGAAAAATCCGTCCATCCCGCCTCTATCGCCGAAGTGACAGGGCAGGGTGCGGAGTTCCCCATCCTGCGTAATGCAGTCCATGAGGCCGCCAATCTCTTCCGGCACAATGGCTTTGCGCTGCCACGCAGGATGGCGCTTAAGAAAAGCGGTGATTTGATCGGGGCCTTCTTCAGGCTGCAGGGAGCAGGTGCAATAGATCAATGTGCCATCCGGAGCCGTCATCTCAGCGGCTGCATCCAGCAGACGCGTTTGGGCTTTGATCAGAGCGCCGATGTCTTTAGGTCCCTTGAGGCGCGCCACATCCGGGTGCCTGCGGAGCGTTCCCGTCGCCGAGCAAGGGGCATCAAGCAGCACAAAGGGAGCTGGTTGTTCAGGGCGCCATTCTACACTATCTGCCGCAATAAGGTCGGCCGCTAAGCCTGTGCGTTCAAGGTTCTCCTGCACACGCGTGAGACGGTTTTTGGAGCGGTCCAGTGCTGTGACAATTGCGCCTTGATCGGCGAGCTGCAGTGTTTTTCCGCCAGGGGCGGCGCAAAGATCTAGGACGCACTGTCCCTCAATGTCACCCATTAAACTGGCGGGAAGGGCTGCGGCCGCGTCTTGCACCCACCATTGCCCATCATCGAAGCCCGCGAGTTCGGTAATCGATCCCCCGGCCTGGCGGCGTAAGGCGCCGGTAGGTAAAATGTCCGCTTCTAATATCCGCGCCCATGCGGCGGAATCAGCGTCAGCTTTAAGGATGAGATCAAGGGGTGGTTCAGTCAGGTGCATATCGGCAATGGCTTTTGCCGTTTCATCGCCATAGGCGGTGCCCCAGCTCTCTATCAGCCAGCGCGGCGTGTTACTGACATCGCTGAGATCTTTTAAAAGAGTCTCACTATCTTCGGTAATCCGCCGCAACACAGCGTTGATCATGCCTTTGGTGTGGCGCGTTTTGACATGTGCGTTTGCTTGGGACACGGCCGTGTCTACCGCTGCATGTGGCGGCGTGTCCAGAAACAGAATTTCACACACCGCAATACGCAGAATGTGTCGTGTACGGACGTCCTTTTTTGCGATGGGTTTTTTCAGATAGCGTTTGATTGCTGCATCGACCTGACCCAAACGCCGCAAGGTATGGGTGACCAATCGGCGTACAAAAGCCCGGTCACGCATGTCTGCAAGGCCTTGTTGGTTCCCTTTTATGGCGTCTGCAAAAGCGAGATCAAGGGCCTGCCCTGCATCGAGGATACGGCCTAATACATACGTTGCCGTGGTGCGTGATGCGAGACCGTGCGGTGTTTGTGATGACTGCGACATGACCTGCCTTAGATCACAGGTACGGCGCGTCGCCAAGATGTGTTTTTGTGGTGTTAACCCCAGGGGCCGCGGCGGCTCCGTTCCATCCCTGTGGCCATCTCATAGAGACGGGCAATGCGGTTCTCTGTGTTGGGATGTGTAGAGAAGAGATTGTCTATCTTCTTTGTGTGCAGCGGGTTGATGATGAAGAGATGCGCTGTCGCGGGATTGTCTTCTGCTTGTTGGTAATCAATACGGGCCGCCCCTTGTGAAATTTTTTCAAGGGCGCTGGCTAAGGCAACAGGTTTGCCGCTAATCTCAGCGCCTATTTTATCCGCTTGGTATTCACGGGTGCGGCTGATGGCCATTTGCACCAGGCCTGCGGCCATAGGCGCAAGCAACATGATGGCCAGTGTTCCGATTAAGCCGCCAATACCATTGTTGCGTCGCCCGCCTATGAAGAAAGCAAAATTGGCAAGCATGGAAATAGCGCCTGCTATGGTGGCTGTAATGGTCATGGTGAGGGTGTCGCGGTTTTTCACATGGGCCAGTTCATGTGCCATCACGCCTTCGATTTCGTCGTGATTGAGCATTTTCAAAAGACCTGTGGTCGCTGCGACAGAGGCGTTTTCTGGATTGCGTCCGGTGGCGAACGCATTGGGTTGGGGCGTCTCAATGATAAACACCTTCGGCATCGGCATATTGGCATTTTGTGCAAGACGGCCAACCATACGGACAAAATCTGGTGCTGTGCTTTCGTCGACTTGGCGTGCGTTATACATGCGCAACACCATTTTATCTGCATTCCAGTAGGAAAACACGTTCATTGCCGCCGCCACCAACAAAGCGATAATCATGCCGCCTGCCCCGCCCAAAGCGTAACCAATGGCGCCGAAAAGAGCGGTTAAAACCGCAAGGAGAATGGCTGTCTTAACGTAATTCATCGTTTCTCATTTACTTATGTTTTCAGCGTACTTTTGCACATCTGAAGAAAAACATATAAGAGATATGTAAGTGATCGCGGCGATCATTCAATAATAACGGCATACGATAGTCTTATGAGCACAGCTTCAGATCATAGCGAGACTCAAAGCGGGCAGGCAAGCGAATCAGCGAAACGCAAAAGGGCAGATCTTCCTCCTGCGGCACAGCGCGCTTTAGCGGAAGCGGAAGACCGCCGCCGCTTGGCGGAACAGTCAAAAGAGCAAGCAACCAAAGAAATCAATGGCCGCAAAGGACCTGAGCCGACCCGTTATGGGGATTGGGAAAAAGGCGGTCTTGCGATTGATTTTTGAACGGCCATAAGGACTTAAACTCCACGCAATATGTTGTGTTCCATTGAACCTTAAGTTTTATTCATACCAATATGTGGTCAATAAAAAGCCCGTCACATCCGCGATTCATTGGTGCCTTTTTTTTGTCTCATTTAAGGTTAAAAACTCACGCCCGTGGGCGCAGGAAGTCTCGCACTTTCCAAAATGACTATTTGAGTACGAGTTGGTCAGCTTACACGTAGTATTCAAAATTAACAGGATGCCCCTTAAAGAAACGGGGGACGAATGAGGGAACAAATGAAAAAAGTATTCAAGTCTATTTTGGTGTCGAGTTTGGTTCTGGGGGGAGCCTCCGTCGCTCAAGCTGCAGATCTTGGTGTTTTGTTTGCGAACACCGTTGAAATGACAGCAACGTACAAAGATATTCCGCCAATGACATCTAAATATCACTACAATGAAGATGGCACTGTAAAAATCATTACATCGCAAGGCGAAAGCACTGGTTCATGGGCGGTAAATGGTGCTGAAATGTGCACCACCATGAAATCACCACAAGGTCAAGAACAACAGATCTGTAATCCGGTTGCGGATATGGAAGGTGCGTCCGTCGGTGATACATGGGAGTTTTCCCCAGCGGAAGGTCTCAACATTAAAGGCGCGCTTATTGCCGGCCGTTAAGATTGGTTTTGTCAGCGCTAGCTGATGTGAACACGGGATGACCTTCCTTGTCGGATGATGGGGAAGGTCATTTTATCTTTCAGGAGAACATCGTGAAACGCTTGAAAACGTTACTTTGTATATTGGGTCTTTCACTCACGTCATCACTTTCTTTTGCAGGTGAGATGGATGTTCTCTTCGGCAATACTGTCGTGTTGACAACGATCACACCTGAGAGCGAAACCACAATACAATTATATTATAATCCAGATGGTTCTGTCGGTACGGACACAGATGATGTTTATACCTGGCAGCAAAAAGGTGATGCGATTTGCACTGTGTTTAAGCTTGCAGACGGTTCGGATTACGAAGCCTGCGCCCCCTTGGCTGAAATGAAAGGCGCCGGACCTGGATCGACCTGGGAAACGCAAGGCGGGCCGAATATGACCATCAAAGGCAAATTGGTGGCTGGGCGTTAAGGGGTGAAGGCCGCCGATGAGCAGGGGAAAATGCGTTATGATAAAGACTTGGTTATCGCTGATGACATTTGCTTTGTTTGTGCCAACATCATCAGCCATGGCGGAAGCTGATTTCGATGTCGCTTTTGAAAATACCATCGCCATCACATCCGGTGGTCAGTTCGGCAAAGGTGGAGTCACAAAATATTTTTATAACCCCGATCAAACCGTCACCATCGTCGATAAAAAAAATGTGTATCGCGGGACATGGGAATACACGACATTAAAAGACGGTTCACGCGGACATTGCACATACATCCCCGAACACGAGAATAAATATAACCGTGAAATTTGTGGTCCCATTGGCGAAAACACAGAAGTGGGTGCGACATGGGAATATAAGCCTTTCTTTGCTTTAACCCTGACCGGTGAAATTGTGCCTGGCCGTAACGGCGAACCGCAAGATGTTGCACAGGCAGAGTCTGAATAACCCCTTTTCAAAAACCAACCACCAGGGAGAAGGCGTTGCTTCTTCCTTTTGCGCGCAGCGTCTAAAGCTGAAACAGTGCCCGCTTTATCACAGACGGGAGAAATAGATTGAACATCGCGATTATCGGAGCGGCCTATACAGGCTTGAAGGCGGCAAAAATACTCACAGCCCAAGGCCATACGGTTACAGTGACCACCACCCAAGAGAAACGTGTTGCCCCGCTCAAAGAGGTGGCTGACAATGTTATTGTGATGGTGGGCAGTGACCGCGAAAAAATGCGCGCGCTTTTAACAGGGCAAGACATTGTATTGATGACAGTAGCCGGCGGTATGGTTGAGCGGGATGGTAAAACCGTTATGGATCCCGAGCTTTATCGTGATGCGTATCTCGGAACAGCGCAGTCGTTGGTGGAATCATTGGACGCGGCGCCAAATCTCAAGCAAATCATTTTTACAAGTTCGCTGAATGCCTATGGTGATGCGGGGGGTGTGACACCTGTTGTCGAAGACACACCTTCTCACCCGCAAGGGCCGTTTCAATCTGTCTACGTCGAAACCGAAGACGTCTTGCTCGGGGCGCAATCCGAGACGCTGAACGTTGCGATTTATCGTACAGGGACTATTTATGGCCCTGGCGTTATGCGGGGTCTGAATGATTCAGCGAAAGGCATGACGATGCAGCCCATTCCCTTTGATGGCGATTCAGATGTCATGATCGTGCACAGGGATGATGTGGTGGGCGCTCTTGTATTTGGCATCAAGCATAATGTTTCCGGACGTTATAATGTGTTCAATGATACGACCGATTCAAAGAAAGAGTTTTTCGCAAAGGTCTGCGACCGCGAAGGCTATGGTGCGATTGAATGGCTAAATTTGTCGCCTGGGCCCCGTCAGGTGTCCAATCAGAAACTCAAAGATCTTGGATTTCGTTATCTTGATCCGTTCTCCGAACGAGACGGCGATGAATTGCTTTAAATCATTGATGCGGTGACCCTGATCTGCATAAGTGGCTGTGACAAAGTCATGATGAGCATAAAGAGAGGCGCACAATGGACATAGAAATCATCCTTGAGCCGGACATCACGCCGCAACAATTAGCGGAAATCGCTGTGGAAGCCGAAAAAGCAGGTGTGCGGGCGCTTTGGGCCTCCAACTATCATATGCATTGGGATCCTTTTGTGTCTTTGGTGCCGGCCGCCCAGGCGACGAGCAAGATTTACCTTGGTGTCTTGGCGCTCAGCCCCATGGAGATGCACCCCCTCAAAATCGCCAATAGCGTTTTATCGCTCAATGAACTTGCCAATGGGCGGGCGATGGTCGCGATTTCCGGTGGCGGCGGTGTGGCGGGTGCGATCGGTGTGAAAGTGGATCCGAAAGCTTTGCGGTCCGTGCGCCGCACCCGGGAAACCATTGAGATCATTCGCGCTTGCGCTTCCGGTGAGTTTAACATGAAATATGAAGGTGAGATTTACGAGGTGAATCGCCCCTTCTGGCATCAATGGGCAAAAGCAGACGGCCCGCAAATTTACAGTTGCTCCACCGAGCCTATGATGTGCCGTATGGGCGGGCGCGTGGCTGACGCCATTCAAATGAGCGATGTCTCGCTCGACATGCTGCCCGAAGCGATGGAAAATGTGAAAATCGGTCTTGGGAAACGTGAACTGCCCGCAGACAATTTCCGCATCGGCAATTTCTGGGCGTGGCACTATAAAGAAGACCGTGATGTCTCTATGAAAGAAGCGCGACGTGAGCTTGTCTATCGTGGGTCCATGTTGCCGCCGCATTCGCTGCATCACTTCCTGAGCCCAGAAGAAGAAAAAATCGTTCTCGATAATTTTGGCGAATTCCAAAAGGCGTATTTCATGCGTACTGGCGTGATCAACAACGTGCCGGAAGAGATTGTCAATCATTTGATCAAGGAACTTGCCTCTGCAGGCACGATTGATGACATCGAACAAGAAGTCGAAGAGCGTTATAAAAAATTTGAAGAGGGCGGGTTGACCGATCTCTCACTGCGTCTGTTTGATGACCCGATGGACGGTTTGAAGATGATCGCGGAACATGTGATGCCGAAGTTTCAATAATCACACTTTGTCATCCCGCAATCAAGTTACGGGATGACAAAGTGTGGTTATAGCGCCTCTTCGATTTGCGCAAAGACATGGACGGCTGCGGTCTTTGGGTCAGCCGCCTGTGTGATTTCCCGGCCCATCACCAGATAATCGGAACCAGCGCGGATAGCGTCCCCTGGCGTCATAACGCGCTTCTGGTCATCGGTTGCAACGCCAGCACTGCGGATGCCCGGTGTGACAATGATGAAGTCATCACCCAACTCTTTGCGTAGACGCACCACTTCTTGCGCGGATGCGACGACCCCATCGCACCCCCCGTCCACGGCCATGCGCGCCCGCTTCAGCACCAGATCTTCCACCGTGCCGGTATATCCAAGCTCTTCGAGATCCTTTTGATCCATACTGGTCAGAACCGTGACGGCAAGAATATTAAGAGCCGACTCACCGCGTCCCTTCACTGCGCCATCGATAATGTCGCGATCACCATGAATCGTGAGAAGATGACAGCCAAGTTGCGCGACGCTGGCCACGCCTGACTTCACCGTATTGCCGATGTCATAAAATTTGAAATCAAGAAAAACCTTCTTGTCGGCCCTTATCAATTCTTGGGCCAAATCCAGCCCGCCAATCGGAATCAATTGATGCCCGATTTTATAAAAGTTCACGCTGTCCCCGCACGCCGCGATAATCTCTCTTGCTTCATCCGTAGACGGAACGTCAAGCGCAACGATTAAACGGTCTTTGGTGGGGATAGGGGTTTTGGCCATGCGGATCTCCATGAAAGCATGCCTTTGGTCACAGAACGGAACGCTTCTGTCAAGCGCGGCTCTCGTTTTTTTGCATCCGCGCGCGTTTGCTCGTGCCGCCCGACATGCGCCGCACGAGGCCGCGTGGCAAAACTTTGATGATGCTGGTGACCAGCTTATATTGCCAGCCATTCACCACCATGGGGTTGCCTTTCATCACGCCGTCATAGCCTTGGCGCGCCACATCCTCTGCCTTGAGCCAGATGATCTTGGGCATGGTGTTCATATTCTCTCGCGTCTTCATAACATCGTGAAATTCGCTCCAGGTGAAGCCAGGGCAGACAGCACAAACATGGATGCCAAAGCGGGCATATTCCATATGGAGCGTTTCCGAAAATTGAATAAGCAGGGATTTGATTCCGCCATAAAGGGTCGAGCCCGGTGATCCGGGGACAATGCCTGATACAGATGACACATTGATGATTCGGCCAAAGCCTTTTTCGACCATGCCTGGCAGGAAAAGATAAGACAGATGCAACGGCGCTGTGGCCATGTTTTCGATCTGATCGCGGTGGGTGTACCAGGGATTATCGAGGAATTTTCCTTTCACCCCATAGCCCGCATTGTTGATGATAGCGTCCACATGCACGCCGTGGGTGGTAATGTCTTCAAACAATTGATCTGGCGCCGCCGCTTCATTGAGATCGGTGGGAATCACAAGGGAATGGGTGCCAAAGCGCTTTTCGAGGTCGGCTGCGACTTCCTGCAAGCGGTCTTTACGCCGGGCAGTGAGGATCAAATCCCAGCCCTTTTCCGCAAAAACCTCCGCAAAGGCCTTGCCAATGCCTGCTGATGCCCCGGTGATCAAGCAGGTTCGTTTGGGTGATGATGTCATAGATCGCTCCTCTTGTGTGGAGACCCGCATCAAGGGCCAAAATGCCTCTTTCCAAACGCGCTCAGATGCCTATAGTGCGCAAAAATTTCGCCAAAAAGCAATTACGCAAAAGATTGGGTGCTCTGATGAGTGATGTCAAAAAAGTCGTGCTGGCCTATTCCGGAGGCCTCGATACCTCAATCATCTTGAAATGGCTGGAGACCACCTATGGCTGTGAAGTGGTGACGTTTACGGCCGATCTCGGTCAGGAAGAAGAGCTTGCGCCCGCGCGCAAAAAAGCGGAAATGATGGGCATCAAAGAGATCTACATCGAAGATTTGCGCGAAGAATTTGTCCGTGACTATGTGTTCCCCATGTTCCGCGCCAATGCGGTGTATGAAGGGGTGTATTTGCTTGGCACCTCCATCGCCCGGCCGCTGATCGCCAAACGGCAGATTGAAATCGCCCATGAAACCGGGGCGGATGCGGTGTGTCATGGCGCGACAGGCAAAGGCAATGACCAGGTGCGGTTTGAGCTCGGCTATTATGCCCTTGATCCCGACATCAAAGTGATTGCGCCCTGGCGGGAATGGGATCTCGATTCGCGGTCAAAATTGATCGACTTTGCCGAGAAAAATCAAATTCCCATTCCAAAGGACAAACGCGGCGAAGCGCCGTTTTCCTGTGATGCCAACTTGCTTCACACCTCATCCGAAGGCAAAGCGCTGGAAGACCCCTGGGAAGAAGCCCCGGAATATGTCTATCAGCGGACCGTCTCACCAGAGGACGCGCCAGATCAGCCAACTTACATTGAGATCGACTTTGAAAAAGGCGATGCGGTGGCGATCGACGGCGTCGCGATGTCACCAGCGCCCTTGCTCGCCGCGCTCAACGATTATGGCCGTCATAATGGTATCGGACGGCTTGATCTTTTGGAGAGCCGCTTTGTCGGCATGAAATCCCGCGGCATTTATGAAACACCGGGCGGCACCATTTTGCTTGCTGCGCATCGCGGCATTGAAGAGGCGACCCTCGACAAAGGCGCGGCGCATCTCAAAGACGACATCATGCCGCGTTATGCAGAGCTCATATACAATGGCTTTTGGTTCAGCCCTGAACGGGAAATGTTGCAAGCGCTCATTGATAAATCTCAAGAGTTTGTTACCGGCACGGTGCGCATGAAGCTCTATAAAGGCAGCGCCACTGTCGTTGGTCGCAAGTCGCCTTATACGCTGTACTCAGAAGAAATCGCGACCTTCGAAGAAGATACGGTGTATGATCAAAAAGACGCCGAAGGGTTTATTAAACTGAATGCGCTAAGGCTTAGACTACTGGCAAGACGGAAGTCATAATTGCGCTATGAGCCCTCCTGATTTTAGAGGGCCACAGTTCGTCGTTTTATATGATTCTTTATTTGGTTCGTTGCCTGCTTCTGCGTGAAATAAATTCTTTGCCGAGTTCTTTGAAAAACTCTTTTGCAAACTGTTTGGCAAGAGCTGTTTCTGATTGATTCATAGCCATTCCTAGTAAGCCGCCGCCAGAAATGATTTTGTCAACATAGTAAGACCCTAATTCTTGTTTAGTTTCGGAATCCAAAACCTTTACAGTTCCTGCTAGTTGACTTGTGTCACCTAATAGGAACGTAAGTGCGGCATTAGCCATGCGAAAGCCGTCAATTTCAACTTTGAGATCAACATTGCGTAGTGCTGCTGGAGCATCATCGTCAATGCGGAAATCAGCTATAGCCTCTGTAAAGCCATTACGTATGCTTTCCTCAATGCTTTCAGATTTTTTGACTTGTTGATCAAATGTGACATCAACATTTGAATATGCAAGAGTGGGTGACACTTCAACTGGCACAGCAGAAATTGGTTGTACTGTTTTCGGTGCACATGATGCTATGGTTGATAATATTAAAGCTGCTACTATGTATTTTAACTTTAAAACTACGCCTGTTTGTTGATATTTCATTTTTCCCCCCATAAAAATTAACAATGAAATGTGCTCTATGGTAGCATTTTGCACTTTATTTGCAAGTCTGTTAATGTTCTCTACTAATAGTTACATGCATTCTGTAAGTTTGATTGGTGGTTCTTTCATTGGGGGTAATATGAAAAGTCAGAAATTTATAGCGATTGCATTCGTTTTAGTGGGCTGCACAGGTACGGTGGCACCAGAGTCTTTTCAGGCGTTATCACCTCAAATGGATGTTTCGCGCACCACATTGCAAAATTATTCTATTAAACCTGACTCCCTTCAGTCATTCCAAATGACCATAAAGCCAGTTTCAGCTTTATGCAGTGCTAATACTTTTCATGTTGATCTGCAATCTGCCTCCCGGGGGCTTATTGAACAAGCCTTTGGTCCTTCAAAGCAAGAAAAATTCAATGAGAGTAATTTATTACTTGATGTCGAGTTGTCGCATCTTCATGTGGCTTGCTTTATGGCCAGTTCAATGACTTCGGCCTGCAAAGCCGACGCGACTGTGAATGGACGCATTTCGGGTTTGAAAGCGGATGGGACGACTGTATCTTTTAACACTCAAAGTATGCGCGAGGTGCGATCAACTATAGAAAGTGGTACCTGCCCCCCTGCAGCAGAAGAAGCCATCGAGAAAGCTGTTCAAGTTTCTTTAGAAGAAACACTATTTTCTCTGCAGCGCTATTTATCTAGTGCTGAATAAAGATAATGTAGGTAAGGTAAAAATTATTGCCTGTTCTGCCGATTCTCAATCAAGTCATCCACGACGCTGGGGTCGGCGAGCGTTGACGTGTCGCCAAGGTTTGAGAAATCATCCTCGGCGATTTTGCGCAGGATGCGGCGCATGATTTTGCCAGAGCGGGTTTTGGGAAGGCCCGGCGCGAACTGAATTTTGTCGGGACTTGCGATTGGGCCGATGTCTTTCCTCACCCACTGCACCAGCTCTTGGCGCAGCTCTTCGGATGGGTCATCACCCACATTCAATGTCACATAAGCATAAATGCCTTGGCCTTTGATGTCATGCGGGTAACCGACCACGGCGGCTTCGGCGACATTGTGATGACAGACAAGGGAGCTCTCCACTTCCGCTGTCCCCATGCGGTGGCCTGAGACATTGATCACATCGTCAATACGGCCAGTAATCCAGTAATAGCCATCTTTATCACGGCGGCAGCCGTCACCCGCCGTATATTTGCCGGGATACATTTTAAAGTATGTCTCAATGAAACGTTGATGATCGCCAAACACGGTGCGCATTTGCCCCGGCCAGGAATCGGCAATCACCAAGTTTCCTTCCGCTTCGCCTTCGAGCACATTGCCATCCGTATCCAAAATTTGCGGCTGAATGCCGAAGAAGGGTTTAGAGGCGCTGCCTGGTTTCAGGTCTGTTGCGCCAGGCAGCGGTGTAATGGCAATGCCGCCGGTTTCCGTTTGCCACCATGTATCGACGATGGGGCAACGTTTGTCGCCCACCACATCATTGTACCAAATCCAGGCTTCCGGGTTGATCGGCTCACCGACTGTGCCAAGCAAACGCAGAGAGGCGCGCGATGTGGATGTGACAGGATCGTCCCCTTCCCGCATCAACGCCCGGATGGCTGTGGGCGCAGTATAGAAGATGTTCACTTGGTGTTTATCGATCACCTCCCAAAAGCGGGAAAAAGTCGGGTAGTTCGGCACGCCTTCAAACATCAGTGTGGTCGCGCCATTGGCGAGCGGGCCATAAACGATGTAAGAGTGCCCGGTGACCCAACCGACATCCGCCGTGCACCAGTAAATGTCGCCATCATGATAATCGAAGACATAGTGATGTGTCATGGAGGCA
The DNA here is from genome assembly GCA_028280675.1 of Alphaproteobacteria bacterium. Classification (GTDB taxonomy): domain Bacteria; phylum Pseudomonadota; class Alphaproteobacteria; order SMXP01; family SMXP01; genus JANQLI01. The sequence goes on along the minus strand of JANQLI010000129.1, from coordinate 6,187 downwards.
TAAACCATATAGCCACCCGTGGTGTGCAGCACCCCTTTGGGTTTGCCGGTCGAGCCCGAGGTGTAAAGGATAAAGAGCGGATCTTCCGCGCTCATCTCTTCGGGCGGGCAGTCAGCAGAGACCTTCGCGACTTCATCGTGATACCAGACATCACGGCCTTCCAGCATCTGCACGCCGCCACCGGTGCGTTTGATCACGATGACTTTTTTCACGTGATCGCATTGTGCCACAGCGGCGTCCGTATTGGCTTTGAGCGGGATCGCTTTGCCGCCGCGCACGCCTTCATCAGCGGTGACGACAAAATCCGACTGACAATCATCAATCCGCCCCGCAAGACTGTCTGGCGAAAAACCACCAAAGACAACGCTGTGCACGGCGCCAATACGCGCGCAGGCCAACATGGCGTAAGCAGCTTCCGGGATCATCGGCATATAGATGGTGACCGTATCGCCTTTCTGCACCCCTTGCGCTTTCAGCACATTGGCGAACTTACACACATGGCCGTGGAGGTCTTTATAAGTGATTTTGGCGTCATCATTTGGGTCGTCCCCTTCCCAGATGATGGCCACCTGATCGCCGCGAGTGTCTAAATGCCGGTCGATGCAATTGGCTGAGGCGTTTAATGTGCCGTCTTCATACCACTTGATAGAGACATCATCCGTGCCATAATGGGTGTTCTTCACCTTGGTATAAGGCGTGATCCAGTTAATCCGTTTGCCATGCTCACCCCAAAACCCGTCTGGATCTGTGATGGAGTGTTTGTACATCTCCTCGTAAACAGCTTTATCCGCATGGGCACGCGCGGCCCAGTCAGCACTTACGGGGTAAAGGTCATTCTCGTGCATGTATGGGATCTCCTATCGGGCGAGTATTCAACGGCATTATGATTAGGTCATTCGAGAATGCAATTGGGAATTTTATTCATGGAAGCCAGGAGAGGCGTAATTTTGTCCGCTGCACTGCACCCTGGATAAAATTATCCGCTAATTAAATACGTAGACGACAAAGACCTGACTTGATCTAATTCAAGTTAGCTAATGATTCTTAGCCCAATACAAGACTTTAAGGAGGTAAAGATGGCAGCAAAAAGAAGCCCCGGTCGCCCAGAGATTGACGATGAAAGTATTTTGATAGCTATGGAGGAGTTATCAGATAAGAAACAGGGTTTGAGTGTTGCGGAATTGGTTCGTGGCGTATGTGTGCAGTCGGATGATACTATGTACCGGCGCATAAATAGAAAATGGAAAAAGCGTAAGGGGCAATCAGAGGTGCGTACAGAGGTCCGTAATTCTAATATTAGAAGCATGCACCACTCTTCGGCGTTGAATGATCTTGCCCAAGTAATTGGGGGCTCTATAATGCCTAAGTCAATGGTTAGGCAGCTGGCGGGCCTTAATAGTCTTCATGAGAGTTTTGCGAATGCCCAAGTAGCATTGGGTCAGCTTACGTCTCGTGAGCAGCAAGACATTTCAAATCATATGGCGAATGTTTTAGGTGGCCATGTTTATAGTAGAGAGTTTATGCGGCAGATTGAGGCTGTTTCTAAATGGCAACGTTTGACCCGTGGTTTATTTTAATGTTTCTTTTCTGAAATAAGAAATACAATCGATTTATGCAACTCCACTTGATGACATGGCAAGACGTTGAGAGCTATTTGCAACACAGCAAAGGCATCATCATACCGATTGGCTCGACCGAGCAACATGGACCGAATGGCCTGCTGGGAACGGATGTCATTTGTCCGGAAGAAATCGCCAAGCGTATGGGAGCAGAGGATGATGTCTTGATTGCACCGACTTTTAATGTCGGCTGTGCGCAGCATCATATGGCTTTTGCGGGCACCATTACCTTGCGTCCTTCCACCATGATGGCGGCGATAATGGACTGGGTGAACTCGCTCTATAAGCATGGCTTTACCCATTTTTATTTCTTGAATGGGCATGGCGGGAATGTCCCCACGATCAATGCCGCCTTTGCGGAGATTTATGCGCAATGGAGTTTAGATGCGAACGATCCCTCTGGCGCGCCGCTCACGTGTTATCTGCAAAATTGGTGGGAGCTCCCTGGCATTTTTGATTTGTGTAACAAGATGTTTCCCCAAGGGCATGGGGCCCATGCCACACCGTCCGAAGTCTCGCTGACCTATTATGCGTATCCTGAAGCCGTCAAAGATGTGACGATGACGCCGAAGATCGCGCCAAATGGTCCCATCAAAGACGCAGAAGATTATAAACGCCGTTTTCCCGATGGACGTATTGGCTCGGACCCAAGTTTGGCAACAGTGGAGTTGGGTGAGAAGATTATGGACGCGTCTGTGAAGAGCTTATCCAAAAGCTATAAAGCCTTTTTAAACGCCAGATGATCACCCGAGTGCGGGCACAACGCGTTCCCCGATGAGCTTAATCGACTCTGCCGGATCATCATAAAGCCGCAACGCGAATTCATTGAGTCCGGCGGCTTCAAATTTTTTCATATCGGCAATGAAGCGATCAATATCAGAATAATCGCCTGCGAAGGTCAGGTTATCAACCAGTTTCGTCACGATGTCATCGGGCACATCCGGAATCTCCGGACTGTCAGTCACGTAAGCTTGAATAAAGCTGTCCATTTTGTCTTGGACCAGCGCGGTCTCATCATCACTCAAGAAGGGTGAGATATAAAACGGCCATAACATGCCGCGCACCCAAAGTTTGCGGCGCGCTTCACGATAAGCGTCGTTCCGGTCTTGTTTGACGTGCCATGTATAGAGATTGTTGATGCGGAAGCTTTGTGTGTCGCGTCCATGTTTATCTAAACTTTGACGTATCGTGGTGATTGCGTCGTCAACAAGCGGCAGGGTGATGTCGCTCATCATGATGCCGTCAGCAACCTGTGCGCCCATGCGAAGCATTTGCGGTTGGCTGGCGGCAACATAGATGTGGGGTTGGGTTTGAGGTGCCCATGCAGGACAGTAATTGCTGATTGACCAGATTTCACCAGTGTAAGTCGTCAGTGTATCCGGGCCGACTTGTTTGAGAAATTCCACACATTCACGCACACCGCGCACCATGCGCGGGAACATATCTTGTCGCCCGCCTTTAAGGCCCATAGCAATGGCTGTGCCTCCACCACCGCCGATGACGATGCTGGCGCGGCCCTCTGACATTTCTTCTAAGGTCAACAGCGCATTCGCCATCTTAAGAGGATGCAGTTCATAGGGGCTCACGGCCACAGGTCCCATGCGCACATTACGGGTGGCCTGCGCCACACCGGTAAAGGCCATGAAGGGATCGCGTGCGGCCGGGTGATTGGCGGTCCAAATCGTCCCAATACCATAATGTTCCGCAAGGGCGGCCAACTCGCCAAAGGTCTGCGCGTCAGCATTCGGTTCGAGGACAATATCAATTTGCATGGCCATTCTTCCTAGGCATCTTCAATAACGACATCATCGCCTATAATGGCGACGGGCACAGGAGGGAGATGCTGATCTTTGCACGGACCAATGACGCATAACCCATTATCAATTTCGAATTGTGCGCCATGTGTCGCACACATGATTAGTGTTTTATCCAAATTAAGAAATTGGTTTGGCATGAACTCAAGCGGGGAGCCGATATGGGGGCATGCATTGATGTAACCAAAAATGTTGTCGTCCTTGCGGACAATAAACATTTCAAAACGGTTGCTGCCTTTGCCAAAGACAAACCCCCGTGATTCAAGGTTTTTGAGGTCAGAAAACTTATACAATACGGTGCCGGGTGCGGGCGCGCCGGGCCATTTTGACCAATGTTGATCCATAAATGCGCTCATAGTGTCGCAGCGCCTAAAACATGCTTCCACGGATGGATGGTGACGGATTGAAAGAGGCCTGCTTTAGCATAGGGGTCATTCGTGGCCCAGGCTTTTGCCGCGTCCAGATCGTCAGCTTCGATAACAAGCATGCTGCCGATCATGCTTTTGCCATCGTCTGACAGGAATGGCCCCGCAAGTTTAAGCTGCTCATATTCATTCATCCATGCAAGGTGTTTGTCGCGGTTGGCCAAGCGAATCTTCAGAGAGTTAGGTTTGTCGAGGCAGTATATGACAAATAACATAGATTGAGATTTCCTTTAGTAACGCGATCATTCATCTTTAAACGGGCGATTGAGCAAGTTCTCAATCGCTTCATCAACTGTTATGTGCCCGCCAACAATACCGGCGACAGCGTCGCTGATGGGCATGTCGATTTTATGTTGCTTGGCCAGTGACACAACCGCTTTCGCGCTGTGCACACCTTCGGCCACTGTGTTGCGTGCCGCCATAATGTCGTCGAGGGTGGCCCCTTCCCCAAGCGCGAGGCCGAGCGACATATTCCGTGATTGGCGGCTGGAGCAAGTGAGGATCAGGTCGCCAAGACCCGACAGACCCGCAAGGGTTTCTTTTTGACCGCCCATGGCCTTGGCAAAGGCGCGGATCTCGGAAAAGCCGCGCGCAATCAATGCGGCGCGGGCGCTTTCTCCAAGGTTGCGTCCTTCAACAATGCCGCAGGCGATGGCGAGCACGTTTTTGACCGCTCCGCCGATTTCAGCGCCAATCAAATCGTCTGATTGATAGACGCGAAATGTTGGTATGCCAATGGCGGCTCCCAAGGCTTCTCGCACGTGTGTATTGGCGCAGGCCAGGGTTACGGCGGTTGGAAGTCCTATGGCGACATCCTTGGCAAAACTTGGTCCGGATAAGACTGCCGGAACAGCCCCTGGAATTTCATCGGCCAGCACATCGGTCATCATTTCCCCAGTGCGCGTCTCAATGCCCTTTGAACACAGGACAATGGGTGTGCCTTTTTTGACGTGCGGGTGAATGTTTTTCAAGACGGTGCGCACATGCTGAGCTGGGGCCACCATCAAGATGGCGTCTGTCGTGTCTAGATGATCCAGGTCTTGTGTCGCGTGCAGTGATTCGGGAAGGGCAACACCTGCGAGGTAGGTGCTATTTTCGTGGTTTTGATTAATGCTCTCGACGACCTCTGCTTCCAGGGCCCATATGGTGACGCTGCGTCCCGCCCGGCAGGTCACTGAGGCAAGCGCCGTCCCCCAGGCGCCAGCACCGATCACAGAGATGCGTTGATAGGGCGTTTTTTCTGTGCTCATAGGCCTCCTGCCACTCCATTTTCTGTGGATAAGTAACAAATTTGTGAATGAATCATTGATTATTTACTACTGAGAGGGCATTTTAAGGAGATGCCTAAGAAAAACCAGATGTGCGAAACCATTGTGGAAGCGGCGCGTAAACGCTTCGCCCATTATGGATTCGGCAAGACCACGATGTCTGAGATTGCCAAGGACTGCAAGATGTCGCCGGGCAATCTTTACCGTTATTTTGATGGAAAACTCGATATTGCCGAGGAAATTGCCAAATATCACGTGGAAAATCAGCTTGATTGCGTCTGTGCAATTGCGCGAGATACATCGCAGTCGGCTCAAGAGCGTTTAAGGGCTTACTTTCTGTATGAGCTGCGCGACGGGTATAAAACCCTCGCAGAAGAGCCAAAAATGCAGGAAATTGCCGATATTATCAGCCGTGAGCGGGTGGAGTTTTCCGAATGGCTGATGGGGCGCGAGCAATCACTGATTTCTGAGATTCTGGCTGCAGGGAATGCCAATAAAGAGTTCGATATTCCTGACGTCATGCAAGCGGCTAAGGTTCTGCAGGCAGCCACCATGAAATTCCGCTTGCCGCAGATGCATTCCCCACTTTCCTTAGAAAAACTTGAGCTGGAGCTCATCGCCTTGCTCGATTTATTTATGAGTGGCCTTGAACCGCGTGAAACGGCTGATAATAGCGCCACGTAGCCTAACCTTTTAATATCATTGCTGTTTTAGAGGGTGAGAGCATATCGTGCTCCATTTTTTTGCTGATTTTGATCTGTTATTATGATCACGTTTTCGTGAAAAGTGAATAATATGAAAAATATTTATTGTTTTTCTTTCAAGCTTCACCTATATTCAGTCTCAACAGGCCGGGGTTGGATGTCCGCGCCGAAAGACTGTGAAGGAGAAAACCATGTTGAAAACTGTGACACAGATTACGACCATCAGCGCGACGGCTGCGTTCACCTTTGCTCTTGTCATTGCTGTTTTTGATGCCGCGACCCGTGGGTTGATGGCGATTTAATATCACGAAAGAAAACCCCAAACCTCTCCCCCTCTCTATCCCCCCGAGATCAATG